>RFPW01000084.1 GCA_009925965.1 Betaproteobacteria bacterium | reverse complement strand
TCGCGCAGCATCTGTTCAAACTGTTCTCGGGACAAAGCGTGTTCTTGTGCAGCGGGCTCCATGGGGCTCTCCGGTGCGGCGTTGGGTTCGGTTGATTTGTTGCGGTGAAAGCAACACGTTGCCCTTTGTCTGGCCGACCGTTAGTGCGGCAATTCGCGCCATATGGCTTCTCGAGTCTGGCGAGTGGGATGAATCGAGAAAAACCGCATTGCAATTGGAGTTCCCACGCGGCACCGGTTGAAACGGATTAACTTGGGAGTATTTCGGGTTCGGGTCGGCTCAGCAAAAAGAGGGGAAGTGCCAGGAGCGCCTGTGCCGTTGCCGCTAAGCCGTAGAGCGCGGCACCAACCGCGGCGCTTTCCGCTGGAATGCCTGCGCCAGCAAGGATGACAACGGCGGCCGCTTCACGCAGTCCCCAACCAGCCAGGGAAATTGGGATGGCAAGGCTCATGAAGACAAAGCCGGAGCTCATCATCAAGGTCAGGGCATCCAGGTGTACTGAGGCGGCGCGAAGGCAAAGCCCAAACGTCAGAATAGCGAGCGCCTGGACCGGGACCGACGGCCACAGGGCTCGACGCCACGCTTGCAACAGAATTTCTCTTCGGGAACGCAGCGGTGCCAGGCCTTGCTTTAAAAACGTCGGTATCCATGTTTGATCAAGCAAACGCGACGCGATCAACAGAGCCAGGGGCATGCCAACAATGACGGCCACCAGGACCAGGCCATACAGCCAAGCCGCCCAGGGCGTGAGATGGGCCTCGCGCCCCAGCAAGCCCCACCCAAGGGCGCCGAAAACGCCAACGACCCAAAGGCCTGCAAGGCGATCGATCAGGACCGAGAGGGTGGCATCGCCCAGAGTTGCTCCGCGGCGCTTCAGTTGCAACGCACGCCAAGCGTCGCCGCCCAGTATGGCGCCAGGCAGGACGTTATTAATCGTGATGGCCTCGGCATAGATCCGCGAGGCGGTCCAGATGGACATCGGAGCAGACAGGGTGGCACTGATCTTAGACCAGCGCCAGGCGCAGGCGAGACTCGCCAGGCTCGCGGTCAGTATGCTCAGACTCCATTGCAAAGGGTCGACGCGACGCACGGTTGCGAGGATCGCGGCAAAATCGAGTGTCCACCAAAGCGCCCCAAGCAGGAGAAGCCCTCCCAGGATTCGGAGCGATCGCTTAAGCATGATTTGCGACCTGGGTCACCGTTCGCGAACGACGGGATCACGGCTGCCGGTCGCTGCTCGCGCGGTCGACCGCAAGCGATATTGGGCACGCCCTCCAGGTTCATGATAGATCCGAATCAACAACTCACCCAGGAGACCGACCGCGATCGTTTGGGCCCCAACGACGACCAGTAGTAGCCCCAGGAGTAGCAGGGGACGTTGTCCAATCGATTCGCCAAATCCAACTTTCAGAATGGTCATCCAGCCCAGAATCAGGCTGCCAATTAGACCGAGGACGACCCCACCGCTCCCAATGGCGTGCATGGGGCGCTGCAAAAATCGCAACAAAAATTTGATCCACATGAGATCAACGACGACTCGGATCCAACGACCAATGCCGTACTTGGATTCGCCGAACTGCCGCGCGTGGTGAGCAACCGGGACTTCAAGAATCCGCGCGCCAGCCTCGGCGGCGAGGGCAGGAATGAACCGGTGTTGTTCCCCGTACAGACGTAGCCCTTGAACGATCTCTCGCCGGTAAACTTTGAGTGCACAGCCGTAGTCGTGCAAACGCACGCCTGTGACCCAGGAGATGAGTGCGTTTGCGAGTCGTGAGGGCAGCTTTCGGGACAGTCCTGAGTCTTGACGATCGATCCGCCAGCCCGAAATGGCATCGATCTCTGGGCGTGATCGAAGAAGTTCGATGAGCCGGGGAATGTCGCGGGGTTCGTTCTGCAGGTCACCATCGAGCGTTACGATGATCTCGCCCTGGGCGGCGTCGAATCCTGCCTGCAGTGCGGTCGATTGTCCGTAATTCCGAATGAGATATTGACCGCGCAGCCACGGTGTCGTGCTCGCAAGGGCTTCTAGTTGCTTCGCAGTGCCGTCGGTGGAGCCGTCGTCTGTGACGATGAGTTCGAAATCGGTTAGCCCTGAGTTAATCATTGCCTGACCGATGGCATCCACCAGTCGAGCGACACTCTCGGATTCGTTGTAAACCGGAACGACGATGGAGATCGATGGCGTCAATGGGTAGGCGGGGGCAATAGGGGCAATAGGGGCAACAGAGGCATTAGAGTCACTTGGAGCATTAGACATGTTGACGATCTCTGACCAGAGTCCTTAGCGAAATGAGGTTCGAAAGCGCGCTTTGGCCAAACGCCAGCGCAGGGCAGGGCGATACGCCAGGAGATAGGCTAACCCGATCCCGACCAGCGTGAAGGTCATGGCAAAAGCGATATCGCTGAACCAATGCCCACCAGCGACAATTCGAATCAAGCCGACAGTAAATCCCGCGAGTGTGCCTACCCAAAGCCAGGCGCGATTTCGTCGTCGCGAAATTGCATAGCCAGTGGCGAACCAAAATCCAACGGCCGCGTGACCACTGACGAATGCGCAATTGCGTTCACATTCGTGGGCCTGACGCAGGGCGGGTGAAAACTGGCGGTTTCCGCCAAATGCTTCGACTTGGATTGGCCGTGCCCGACCAACGTTTTCTTTCAGAACGAGGTTGACCAGAAGGCCCGGTCCGATGACCAGGGAGAGCAGGGCGCAGGCCATGGCTTGACGCACCCGAGGCGGGCGCAGTGGACGCGGTGCAGAGGTCGGAAGTTGGCCGAAATTTCGGCTTGCCTGAAAAGCCAAGCCGCCGGCCAATCCAAAAGCGAGAGCGAGAAAAGCGCCTCGAGCCAGCCAGTTAATGCCATGGTAGATCACGGTAATGACTGGGAGGTCGTGGTTTGCAAATCCCCTTGTATCGTCATAAAAAGCGGCGGCAACTTTTAGATCAAGTTCGGGCCACCATGCTGGGATGAGTCCTAGAAAAATCGATGCGAGAATGGCCGCCCGAAGTCCCAGGCGGGCATGCTGATCCGGAAAATTCAAGGCGATTTGCCCGGTTGTGTGGGTTGGAATCGGCTCTGCGAATAGCCGAGAAAGCCCTGCGCGATCCAGACTTTCCAGGGCTTCGCGCAGGCTTCACATCCTGGTCCCAGGTCCTCCGCCTGTTCGACGATTTGCTCGAAACTGTTTAGAAGGTCTTTCGGGTCCAGCGTCGCGCTGACGATGAGATATCGCTGTGGGGTTACGGGTTGATTTTGTGCGCTAGCAACACTTGCCAGGTCGCGAAAGCGGCTCCAGTGATCTGCGCGACGTCCTTCAGGATTCCAGGAGGCAATTCGATTCATCGGCAAACGAAGTTCGTAGGCCAGCAGGGCTAGACTCGACCGTTCATCATTGACGAGGAGAATGTCCGGATCGAGCTTGCTCTTTAGCCGATGGGCGAATTCGGGCCAACCATAAAATCGTGCAAATAGATCGCCTCTCGCGCCCGCTTTTAGTCCGATCGCGTGACGAAGGATCGGCCAGTGCACGAAACCAGTGAAGATCACGATGTTTAGTGCAAGCGCCCACGCCAGCGTGCGCCAGCCCCGCTGCCGAAGAACGGCGGTGACCAACAGAATGGTGAGGCTTACATAGGCCGGAAGCGCCCAGTTTGGTTGAGCGCGAGACAGGGTTGCCTCGGCGCAGGCGATTGTTAACAACGGAAAGGCAAACCATTGATGGAGCGCAATGGCGTTCGACTCGCTCTGGACGGCCTCGCTAGCTGGGGGGGCAGAGACGCGAAAGACGCCGAACACACCAAAAAGGCAAAGAAACCCAAAGATGATCAGCAGGGGGCCACCAACGATCCACTGGCCGAGGACAAACTCGATCAAACGCAGTGGATGCAGGCCGGCCCGATCGAGCTGGCTGATCTCCTGCGTGTGGCCAAGGGTCGGAAAGCCATGCTGCGCATTCCAGAAAAGATTCGGCGCGAACAGCAGTGCTGCAATGAGGAGTGCGCACCACGGTCCGATTCGATATAGGTGAGCGCGGCGCTCTGGACTGGCAACGAGCCATCCAAGGGCGGAAACGGCAACGGCGCCCATGGTGTATTTGGACATGAGGCCGATCCCGGTTGC
Source organism: Betaproteobacteria bacterium (assembly GCA_009925965.1). Lineage (GTDB taxonomy): Bacteria > Pseudomonadota > Gammaproteobacteria > Burkholderiales > Burkholderiaceae_E > RFPW01. Next base: position 4,323 of record RFPW01000084.1, on the reverse strand, counting down.
TGCGCCCAGGAGGCACCAGTGGCCAATTCGTCCGCGCTCACTGCATGCGCGTTGCAGCGACCAGAGCGCCACCGACCAGCAAAAGACCAGGGGGGCGTCCGTTGTGAGGAATCCCCCTGAAACGGCAATGCCAGGGATGGTTGCGAAAAGCAAGGCCGACGGGATGGCGTAACGCGACCCGAAGCTGTCTCGAGCGATCAGGCCCACGACGCCGGCGGCGAGCGCGTAGATCAAGCCCGAGGTACTGCGAAAAACCCACGCGTCATCGCCGAACAGCAGGCTAGCTTCGCGATAGATCAGCGCGATCACCGGGGGCTTGGAGTAATAGCCCCACTGGAGCCAGCTCGACCAGACCCAGTATTGCGCTTCGTCAAAATGTAGAGAAAGGCCCGCCGACTCGAGAGCCAACCCACGCCAGACGATCAGCCCAAAAACAACACCTGCAACAAGCAGAATCGTTCTGTTCGATGGAACCGATCCATCCAATCGCTTAGGAGCAGGGTGGGCTGAGTCGATCAAGGCTTTCGGACCCGTGGCGCGGCTGGCAGGATTCGAACCCACGACCCCCTGGTTCGTAGCCAGGTACTCTATCCAACTGAGCTACAGCCGCCCGGACAATTGAAGATCATAACATCTGGGTTGGAAGGTGATCAAACTCGCCGCGGGATTGTCGCGGTTAGAGCCCTCCGCGGAGGGCGGTTTTCATGAGCTCGGCCATCGAACGGGCTTCGAGTTTTTCCATTAGGTTGGCCCGATGCGCTTCGACGGTCTTGATGCTGATGCCAAGATCGTCCGCGATTTGCTTGTTGAGCCGGCCAGCCACGATGCGCTCGAGCACTTGCTGCTCGCGTGCAGTCAGTCGCGATAGCCGAACATCGCGTTCACGTCCGACCGATACCGCATCCTGCTGCCCTTGATTCTGTTCCAGGCAGGCTGAAACGGCTTGTCGGAGGGATGCCTCACTGAAGGGCTTTTCGATGAAATCAAAGGCTCCCTTCTTCATGCTTTCGACTGCCATGGGCACATCGCCATGTCCCGTCACAAAGACGAGGGGAAGTTTGGAACCACGTCGGATCAGGACGTCTTGCAATTCGAGACCGCTCATGCCGGGCATTCGAATGTCGGCAATCAGACATCCCCCACTCTTGGGGTCAACATGCTCCAAAAAATGTTCAGCGCTCTCGAAGGCTTCGACGTGATACCCGTTGCCCTCAAGCAACCATCGCATCGAATCTCGAACGGCCTCGTCGTCCTCGACGACAAACACGGTGTCTTCGTAAACATTCATAGTGCAACCCGCATGGATTCTTCGATTTCCTGATAAGCCTCCGCGAGCGGCAGGGTGAACCTGAACACACAACCGGTGGGCTCAGCGGGTTCAACCCACAGGCGCCCCTCGTGGAATTCCACAATTGTGCGACAAATGTTGAGGCCCATTCCCATGCCTTCGCTCTTGGTGGTGTAAAAAGGTTCAAATAATCGATCCTGCAGCGCTTGCGAAACGCCCGGTCCGGTGTCGGCTACCATAAATTCGAGCTGATGTCCGACCACGCTAACCGCCAGACGCAACGAAAGTTCACGAGGCAACTGAAGGCTCTGACCATCGCTACGCATTGCCTCGATCGCGTTCTTCATCAGATTTAGTAAGACCTGAGCGATCAGAATCGGATCGGCCCAAACGTTGGGTAGATCGATGAGCGGCTCGACTACGATCCGTATACGGTGGCGCCCAGCATCGATCTCGGCGAGTCCCACAGCATCGGCAATGATTGTGCGAACTTCGCAGGATTCACGCGATGGCTCGCTGCGTCGGACAAACCCTCGAATTCGGCGGATCACCTCGGCGGCCCGCTCAGCCTGACGCCCCGTCTTTGCCAGCGCATCGATGAGCTGCTCGCGATCCATCGACTGACCCTTGAGCGCGCGATCGCGAAGGCGCGCCGTGAGCCCCGAGACATAATTCGAAATCGCGGCCAGGGGTTGGTTGATCTCGTGCGCAAGCGAAGACGCCATCTCGCCCATGGTGATCAAGCGGGATGTGTGGGCCAGCTTCTCGTCTTGCCGTCGCTGTCGCTCGAGATCAAATCGCCGATTGGTAATGTCGGTCGCGACCTGAATCTCAACTTGTCGCCCATCCACCCATCGGATCGGACGGGTCCGCACCTCGAACCACCGCTGGGTCTCATGACTCCAGATTTCGGTGGCGGACTTATCAGTCGGAGGGGCCACGTTCGCGGCGCGCAGTGACTGATGCCCGCGGGGGTCAGAGCCAAAAAGCTGACGGTACATCGGGTTGGCGAATAAGAGGGTTTCCGCACTCCCCTCTTCTAGACCCAGGACGGAAACCGCCGCATCCAATTCGTCCAGGACGGTTGTGAATCGATCCTGGGCAGCGGCGAGTTCGGCACGGATGCGACGGGGTTCAGTGATGTCGGTGACTGAGGTCATCCAGCCCACCTTCTCGCCGTTGTGATCGATCAGCGGGGACACGTACATCCGAGTATCGATCGCACCGCCATCACTGCGCTTCAGGCGGACCTCGATTCCACCCGGAGAAACCTGGCCAGCCAACATCTTTTGAAGAGCGGCTGCCTGATGGATGATCTCGTCGTCGGTCCAATAGGGAAATGGTGCAACTTTGCCAACGAGCTCTTCTGCATCAAATCCAGTCATCCGGCAGAAGGCCCGGTTGACATAAGTGATGCGCCCCTGGTTGTCGAACGCCCGCATGCCGGTCAGCATCGAGTCTTCCATTGCGCGGCGAAATGCAGCCTCTGCCAGGGTTTGTCCTAAAGAGTGGTCGCGCTGTGCCTCGGCCAGCATGCGCAATCGCACCGCACGCCAGAGCAACCCCAGGCTGGCCAGAATGAGGATTGAGAGTGTCATGACTGCGCCGTAGAGAAGGCGCTCCAAACGTTGCGGCTTCGGCTCGTAGCCATAGGCCTTTAAGCGCAGTTCATGCCCCGGAGGTTCCAGGAGGATTTCGTGTTCGAGCGTCGGATTGCCGGCCGAGCGCATCGATGTGCTGGCGAGGACCTGGCGCTCGGAGTTGAGGAACTCAAGCTTGTATCGCTGCCTTGATTCGTCGGCCATCGCAATCGAAAATAGCCGATTCAGTGGGTACCCCACGAAGATCGATCCGCTAGCGACCCCACTTCGCACAATGGGAATGTGCAATTCAATCAGAACATTGCCGTCCCCAAGATTGAAAGGTCTGCTCCAGGCGACCCCGCGGCGAACAAGGGCGCTGCGCCATGCCTGCATGCCGATCGAATCTTCAAGGGGCATGCCGGGAATTCGAGTGTTCGGGGGGGTAATCGTCGATTGCGAGAGCACCCACTGAACCCTTCCCTTGGGATCAATCGCTCCGACCCATGCAACTTCGGGGTTGCTCTGAAGAAATTGGGTTGGGGCGCCGAGTGTCGCCCCGGGCGGCGCGGCCTCTCCGAGCTCTCGATACGTAGCTCGGGACCATTCCGATGCGGCGGCTGCGACGGACTCGGTATGGGTTTGCCAACGGGTCTTGAGTGCCTGCTGAGCCCATTCGAGATCTCGGATCAGGGCTTGTTGCTGTTGCGCCCGATCGCTTTCCTGCGCATAAAAAAACGCGGACGTCATCAAGCCCAGAAACAACAAAAGTCCGATCGTTGGCGCGGCTAGCCATCGCCTGAGGGACTGCAGCTCAGGGGCACCTCCAATCTTGGTCTCGATCGGCAAGGGCAGCGCCGTTGGACGTCCGTTATACATGTTCAGAGTTGTTCGAATTTCGCATTATGAAAAACCGTTTTCCAATCTGAAAATATATCTTGCAAGTTCTCTTAAGCACCCTGAAACTTTGAATCATCGCGCGTCGTTCCGTTGGCAGGAGACAACTATGAATGCAGTACCCGAACATTTCGCTGGTTCAACCCATGATCCAGACCCCCAGGAAACCCAGGAGTGGCTCGATGCGCTCGAGGGGGTTATCCAGCGCGAGGGCCCGGAGCGTGCGCACGCGCTCTTGGAGCAGCTAATTGAGCAGACCCGTCGATCGGGTGCGTACGTTCCATTTTCTCCCCACACGGCCTACGTCAATACCATCCCGACCCACCTCGAAGTGCCGTGTCCTGGCAACATGGAGTTCGAGGAGCGGATCCGCTCCTACATTCGCTGGAACGCGATGGCGATGGTGGTTCGTGCGAACAAGCATAACCCACCTGATGGCGGCGATCTGGGCGGTCACATCGCATCATTCGCGTCGCTCGCGACGATGATTGGTGCTGGCATGAACCACTTCTGGAATGCGCCCCACGAAGGTCATGGCGGTGATTTGGTTTATTTCCA
>RFPW01000083.1 GCA_009925965.1 Betaproteobacteria bacterium | reverse complement strand
GATCAACAGAGCGGCGATTTTTCGGCGAATTTTCCAGTGAATTTTCCATTGATCCGGGGCCCTGCCTTGGTGATTGCGGGAAGCTGCTCGATCGCCACCCAGGCGCAGGTCGAGCGGATGCGGGCGCATCATCCCTCGTGGCGCATCGATCCCGAGCAGGCTTACCGCGACCCGGATGCACTTGTTTTGGAGGTGATTCAATGGGCAAGCACGCAACTGGGATCGCAACAGGGGTCGCAACAGGGGTCGCAACTCGGCAATGCCCCGATCCTGGTTTATTCGACCGCATCCGCTGAGGAGGTCCGCGCTGCCCGGGCTGCCCGGGATTTGCGAGCGAGCCGCGAGACGGGGGCTGTTCATGGCGCTGCAGCGGCGGGAAGCGTCGAGGAGGCCATCGAGGGGGTGCTGGCGCGAATCACCCAAGCCCTGGTCGCGCAAGGTGTTCGGCGCTTGATTATTGCGGGCGGTGAAACAAGCGGCGCCGTGGTCCGCGCGCTTGGCGTGCGCGCCTTGCGGATTGGCCCTGAAATCACCCCTGGTGTGCCCTGGACGGCCACGCTCGATGCGGTAGACGATGAACCGGATCAAGCGAATCAAGCGCACCAAGCGCACCAACCGACCCTCGCGCTGGCGCTCAAGTCTGGCAACTTTGGCGACCCGGACTTCTTTTTGAATGCCTGGTCGAAGCTGCCATGTTGAGCGCTCGCACCGCCGAGGAGACCCGACTGCGCGAACGCATCGTGAGCCTGGGGCGCTCACTCTTTGAGCGCGGGCTCACGGCCGGCTCAAGTGGCAATCTCAGCGCACGATTACCCGATGGACGTTGGTTGATGACGCCCACCAACGCGTGCCTTGGCGAACTGGACCCAGCCCGCCTCGCCTTGCTCGATGCGCAGGGTCAGGCCCTGGCTGGCGATCCGCCCTCAAAAGAATTGTCGCTGCATCAAGCGATGTATGAAGCCCGCCCCCAGGCGCGCGCGATCGTGCACCTGCATGCAACCCATTCAGCCGCTATTTCGTGCCTGGATGGGCTCGACCCCGACAATTGCCTGCCAGCGCTCACCCCGTATTTTGTGATGAAAATCGGGCGTCTGCCTTTGATTCCTTACCACCCGCCAGGCGATCCCGCACTCGGGGGAGCGATCCGGGCGTTAGCGTGTCGGCATTGCGCGGTCTTACTGGCCAATCATGGCCCTGTTGTTTCGGGCGAGAGCCTTGAGGCGGCGACCTATGCGATCGAAGAGCTCGAAGAAACAGCCAAACTGGCGCTGCTGCTGCGGGGCTCGCCTGTGCGCCCGCTTAATCCACAGCAGATTCAAGATCTGCAGGACCGCTTCAATCTCAAGTCGTCATTCTGAATTAAGGAAAAACATGCCCCGTCTTGCCGCCAACCTGACGATGATGTTTAACGAGGTTCCCTTTGAGAAGCGATTCGACGCGGCGGCGCGCGCCGGATTTCGCGCCGTCGAGTTCTTGTTTCCCTATGAATGGCCGAGCGAGCAGCTCGCTCGGTGGATGGCCAACGCGGGGGTCGAGAATGTTTTGTTCAACCTACCTCCAGGGGACTGGAACTTGGGCGAACGCGGTCTGGCCGCCTTGCCTGGGCGGGAGGTCGAGTTTCGCGAAGGGTTTCACAGGGCACTCGACTATGCGCAAGCGTTGGGAACCCCACGGCTACACGTGATGGCAGGTCTCGTCCCCTCCGGGAGCGACGCGAGTACTCGCGAGCGCATGCGCTCGACCTATCTTGAGAATTTGCGTTGGGCAGCCGAAGAGGCCCTTCAAGCCAACCGCACGATCCTGATCGAGCCAATCAATCCCCGCGATATCCCGGGCTATTGGCTCAACCATCAACAAGACGCACTGGACGTGATTGCCCAGGTGGGTGCGTCTAATCTGCGACTGCAGTTCGACCTCTATCACGCACAGATAGTGGACGGGGACCTGACGCGACGCATTGAGCGCCAGGTGGGTGTTACGGGGCATGTGCAGATCGCAGGGGTTCCGGATCGCCATGAACCCGACTTTGGCGAGCTATCCATTACCCACCTCTTGGCCACGCTTGATCGTGTGGGTTACACGGGGTGGGTCGGCTGTGAATACCGACCGCGCGGACACACCGAAGCGGGCCTGGGCTGGATTGCGGCTGCGGCGCCTGCCGCACGGTTTTAGAATTTACCCGAATTGGGCGCCCAAACGGAGAAGCCATGAATGTCTTGATTACCGGTGCGGCCGGGTTTCTCGGCCAACGTTTGGCGCGGGCCTTGGTAGAACGAGGCCATTTGCAATCGAGCGCAGGCATCGCGGAGCCGATTGAAGAGCTGTGCCTGTTCGACGTCAACCCGCCCGCCGCGCTTGCGCGAGACTCGGTGGTGGATTCATCGAGTGATCCGCACCGCCGCAGCGCCCCCATCCGCATCCGAGCGGTGACCGGTGATATTCGCGACAGCGCGCTCATGCGGTCGCTGATCGACGAACGAACGACGGCTGTTTTTCATCTTTCGGCCATCGTCAGCGGAACCGCTGAAGCCGATTTTGATCTGGGCTGGTCCATTAATCTCGACGGTAGCCGGGCGCTCCTCGAGGCGTGTCGACAGGCGCGCGCGCGCGCGCGAGTCGTCTTTACGAGCTCGGTCGCGGTGTACGGCGGCGCGCTCCCGGTGCTGGTGACGGATCAGACCCCACTCAATCCGCAATCGTCTTATGGCGCGCAAAAGGCAATGGCCGAACTGTTGCTGACGGATTACAACCGGAAAGGATTCGTTGACGGTCGGATTTTGCGATTGCCAACGATTAGCGTACGACCGGGGCGTCCCAACGGTGCCGCTTCGTCGTTTGCGAGTGGGATGATTCGCGAGCCACTCGCCGGGGAGGCCGCCCAGTGTCCGGTGGCCGCTCAAACGCGGCTTTGGTTGCTATCACCCGTGCGGGCAATTGAAGCGCTTGTGCATGGGCACGAACTTTCCCCGGCGGCGATCGGCATCGCCCGAGCGATCAATTTGCCTGGCCTGAGCCTGACCGCGGCCGAGATGGCGCAGGCGTTGACCCGTGTCGCCGGCACCGAAGTCGCTGCTCGCATCGAATGGCAACCCGACGAACGGGTCGAGCGGATCGTTGCCAGCTGGCCAGCTGCGTGGGACATGAGTCGAGCCCTCGGACTGGGATTCCGGCCCGACGCGGATTTTGATTCGGTCATTCGGGCCTATCAATCTGAACGATGAGTGAACAGTCAGCAAACCGTGAGCGCGTCGACGCCGCCCTAGACTGTTAGCAGGAGTTTTCCGGAACCTGATCCTTCTTCGACTTCGAGCATTCGGATTGGAAAGTTCCAGAGTTTTTTCACATGACGCATCACGCGCGTGGCGGCCTCCGTGTCGAGTTGTCTCCCGTTGACAGGACGGTAGCGAAGGGTCAAGGCTCGGGTGTTGGCGCGTGCGTAATCAAAGACTTCGATTTCAGGAACCGAGTTCTCGAGTTGGTAATGTTGCGCTAGCGCTGAGCGAACTTCGGAAAATCCTTCGCGGTCCTGGACCGCATTAACGGTCCACTCAGTCGAACCCGTTGCTGCAGAAAAAGCGAATAATTTGAGATCCCGAACGACGCGGGGCGTCAGAAACTGCAACAAAAACGAATCATCTCGGTATTGAGAAACGGCTTCGCGGACCACCTCACGCAGCGGTCGACCGGCCAGTTCGGGCATCAGGAGCGCATCCTGCGAATCGGGCTGCTCACAGACCCGCCGCAAATCCCTAAAGACAGCAAAACCAAGCGCGTAAGGATTAAGTCCGCTGTAGGGGGCTTGGCGGATCACGGACGTGTGCGACTCCATGGTCTCCAGGAAGTTGGAGTCCGACAGTTGTCCCGCTTCGTGCAGCGCATGCAACAAGGTGTAATGGGTAAAGGACGCGAAGCCCTCGTTCAAGACCTTGGTCAGTCGCTGCGGATGAAAATATTCTGCAAATTTGCGCACGATCCGAACGAGCTCGCGTTGCCACGGCTCAAGACTTGGCGAATGTTTCTCGATGAAATACAACAGATTGTCCTGAGGCTCTGCCGGAAACCGATCAGGCTTGGCGAACAACGTGGGCTCGATCAGTGGCGTTGGCCGAAGACTGGCCAGCGCATGTTGGGCGTTCGCAGCCATCGCAGCCCGCATGCGTTCAGACTGAGCCTCGCGTTCGCGTTTGGAATCGAGCCGACTCGGGCGTTGATATCGATCAATGCCATGATCTTGTAAGGCATGCGCTGCATCGAGGGTCTCCTCTACCCGATCGATCCCATAGCGCTCCTCACATCGGCGCACGTAGTCGCGGGCAAAGACGCAGTAATCGAGAATGGCATCCGCGTGCGACCGCTCCTTAAATAAATAATTATTAGCGAAAACAGCATTGTGACCAAAACAAGCATGAGCGATCACCAACACCTGCATCGCTAGCGTATTGGTTTCCATCAGGTAAGCGATCGCGGGCCGGGTGTTGAGAACGATTTCGTAGGCCAGGGGCGAACGGCCGGCCAAATAGTTACGCTGCGACCCCAGAAACGACTTACCGAAGCTCCAGTGCCCATAGTGCACGGGCAGACCGATGGCGGCGACCGCATCGAGCATTTGCTCCGCGCAGATCACCTCGAGTTGATTTTCGTAAAGCGGAAGTCCGAAGATGCGCTCGAAATGCTCGGCACAGTAGTCGTAGGCGCGCTCAAGGTCGGAGAAAACCCATTCCGATCCTGTCAGCATGGCAAAAACAATGCTCTGAAGGCCGGATAGACCTGGTCACGGGTCGCTGCATGAGCCATGCTGAAATTCGGCCCGTCCATCACACCGCGATAGTTGCGCGCTAAGGTGCTGTTTTCTTCGTTGCCAACACCAAGGTAGACCGCAAAGCGCAGGCGTTCGCGCAGGTGCTCACTCAGAAACTGGGCCGAGCGCGCGCCATCATCGCCAAAGGCATCGCCGTCGCTGGCTTGGGCGAGATAAAGGTTCCATTGGGCCGGTGCGTAGCGGGTGGCGATTTCGGACACCTTTTGAAGCCCCGCCAGGACCCGTGTGCCACCCGATTTGGTGCCATGGAAGAACTCCCGTTCGTCACATTCTTCAGCATCATCGGTGTGGCGCACAAACACCAGTTCAATCCGATCGTATTTTCGTTCTAAAAACAAATAAAGTAATAGAAAAAATCGTTTTGCAATATCTTTTAGATCTTCATCCATGGAAGAGGAAACATCCATCAGGCAAATCATGACGGCGGCGGTCCTGGGGAGTTGAAACGGCACACTGGCCCGGTACCGGAGATCGAGTTCATCCAGAAACGGCACGGTTCGGAGTCGGTTTTCCAGGGCTTCAAGGTGGGCTCGAAGCGCCAGTGCCTCGTCGGGTGCTTGTTCGGGCAAAGGTGCCTGCTCGAGCGTCTCGAGTCGGACCCGCGCCACCCGGAGTTGCTCCCGCAAGGAGCCCCCAAGTGCAATCCGTCGCGCCAATGAGGTCTTCATGGTGCGAGGTACGGCAAGCGTCCCCGGGACCCCCTGGCGGGTATATCCTGCCCGACGCATTCGCGTCTCGGTCATATCCGCTTGCTGAGTTCGCAGGAGGCGGGGCAGTTCGAGGTCATCGAACAGAATGGCCAAGTATTCATCGCGGGTCAGGGCGAACCGAAACACGTCCTCCGAGTCGCCTTCGCCGGGTTCGTGTCCCCCTTGGCCCTGACCCTCGGTGGGCGGTTTTCGGGGGATCTTTTGGCCCCGGGTGAAACGATCGTTACCGGGCAAAACACGCGACTCAGCGCCACTGCCGTTGCGGTGACGAAACCGGGGCTCGGAGATATCGTTGGGTGAGAGCTCGATATCCGCGCCCTGGGTTGAATCTCGAATCGAGCGCTGTTTGGCCAGATCGGCGACTTTGGTGCGTAACAACCCCTTAAATCGGCGAAGAAATCGCGCGCGATTGTCGGCGGATTTGTCGCGGCCCCGCTGGCGGGCATCGATGAGCGTACTCATGGGATTCCTTGTGCCCAGGGTGGGTTAGTTCTTTCGCGCAAGCATCCACCATTCCACGAGCCGCCGAATTTGTCGGGGTGTATAGCCCCGCGCACCCATCCGCTCGACAAATGCGCGATGTTTTTCCTCATCCGACTGGTTACCCTTGGAGGCAAAGCTCACGACGGGCAGGATGTCGTCGGTCGCTGCGAACATCCGTTTTTCGATCACTTCGCGCAGCTTCTCGTAAGTCGTCCAGGCCGGGGCCTGACCGCCGATGCGAGCGCGGGCTCGGAGGACAAAATTGACGACCTCGTGGCGGAAATCCCGCGGATTGCTGATTCCGGCCGGCTTTTCAATTTTTTCCAATTCCACGTTGAGTGCCGCCCGATCGAATGCGACTCCGGTGCTCGGATCGACAAAGGGCTCGTCCTGAATCCAGTGGTCAGCAAAGAGAACGTAGCGGTCAAATAGCGCCTGCCCGTAGTCGGCATAACTCTCGAGGTACGAGGTCTGGATTTCTTTCTGGGCGAATTCGAGGTATCGCGGCACCAGCCAACCCTTAAGGTGCGCGAGCGCGGTTTTTTTCGCGTCTTCTGACCAATCTTCGCGGCCGATTCGCTCCTCGAGCGCGAGCATCAAGGAGACCGGGTCGGCAGCGGTTTCGCCGGGGTCCCGGTCGAAAACCGAGCTGATGACCTTGAATGCCCAGCGCGTTGAGATGCCGTTCATACCCTCCTGATTACCAGCGGATTCGCGGTACTCAGCCACCGTTTTGGCGCTTGGATCGGTGTCTTTGAGGTTTTCCCCGTTATAGACCCGCATCTTGACGTACAGAGAAGAATTCTCTGGAACGATCAACCGACTGACGACGGTGAATTGGGCCAGGATATCGAGCGTGCGCGGTGCGCAGGGCGCATCTTTGAGCGCCGAATTGGCCAGCATCTTGCGGTAAATCGAGACCTCTTCATCGATGCGCAAGCAATAGGGCACCTTGACGATGTAGACCCGATCCAGAAAGGCCTCGTTGGTCTTGTTGTTCCGAAAGCTGAGCCATTCGGATTCATTCGAGTGGGCCAGGATTACGCCCTGAAAAGGCATTGCCGCAAAGCCTTCCGTGCCTTTGAAGTTTTTCTCCTGGGTCGCGGTCAGTAGCGGGTTCAAGACCTTGAGGGGCGCCTTGAACATCTCCACAAACTCCAGCAAGCCCTGATTGGCCAGACACAGGCCGCCCGAGTAACTGTAGGCATCCGGGTCGTCCTGACTGAATCGATCGAGCTTACGGATGTCGACCTTGCCGACGAGCGTGGAAATGTCCTGATTGTTTTCATCCCCCGGCTCGACCTTGGCGATCGCGCGTTGCTCGAGCTGGCTTGGCCATAGCCTGGCCACTCGAAATCGGGTCAGATCGCCCTCATACTCTTCCAGTCGCTTAGTCGCCCAGGGACTGGCAATCCCCTGCAAATAGCGCGGGGCAATGCCAAATTCGGTCCCGAGCTGGATGGCGAGATCGGTTCCCGCGAATAAGCCCAGCGGTGACTCGTTGACCGGTGACAGCGTTCCGTCCTCGGCCTGCAGGACATGAATCGGATAACGCTCCATCAAGGTCTTGAGGCGCTCTGCCAGCGAGGACTTTGCGCTGCCCACCGGACCCAGCAGGTAGAGCACCTGTTTCGACTCTTCCATGCCCATCGCGGCATGGCGAAAAAAGGAAACAATCTGTTCAATGGCGTCTTCCATGCCAAAAAAGTCATGAAAGGCCGCGTAACGGCGCAGCGTGCGATTGCCAAACAGCCGCAGCATGCGAGGGTCGACGCGGGTATCCACTGTCAGTGGCTCGCCAATCGCGGCCACCATCCGCTCGGCGGGCGACGCATAGGTCAGCGGGTCCTCGCGGCAGAGCTGGAACCATTCTTCGATGGCAATCGATTCGCGGCGGCGCGATTCAAACTGGGTTCGGAAGGCGTCGAACAAGGTTGCAGTCATGGAAGTCCTCGGGTTGGGACACACACCACCGACACGGTGGCTTGGGCACCTGCGATACCCATCGTGCGCCTTAGGCAGATTGGTCGATGTCACCGCCGCTTCGAAGGAACATTGCGCCCGACGATCGGTACAGGTCCCATCCTCGTCCATGCTCGGATTGGGTCAAGCGCACACCGCACAGATTGAAGTTCATCGCTCCAACCGCAAGGCTCGCTATACTTAGCCCTGCACATGCCTGTGTTCGGTTCGGTCCCTGCGGCCACTGTGGTCCTCGAGACCAAGCAGGCGCCTGTTGCCGGCATCCCAACCGGGGCGCCGTTTCCAGTGCGAGCGACGAAGACGAGATTGCATTCGCCGCCCCCGCCACCACCACCGTCACCCGCGCACTCCGATCGAGTTGCCCGTGGGTTCCGGGAGGAGCTTTTCTTTTTGTCTCAGATCACAGATTTTGCGGCCCTTGGGCTCGCCCCAGAATTGTTGCGTGCCATTGCGGATGCGGGCTACACCCAACCGACTCCGATTCAGGCGCAGGCTATCCCGCCGGTGCTCGCAAGCGTTGACCTGCTAGCCGCGGCCCAAACCGGGACCGGCAAGACGGCGGGTTTTACCTTGCCCATTCTGCAACGCCTTTGCTCCTCCTCCACCCCCTCCAGCA
>RFPW01000082.1 GCA_009925965.1 Betaproteobacteria bacterium | reverse complement strand
GGGGCATCCATTTCGGCGTGTCGTCGCCCATCCAACGGGACCGACATCGCCTGACCTCTGGATTCTGGGTAGTTCGGATTACGGCGCCCAGTTGGCGGCGTACTTCGGATTGCCCTATGCCTTCGCGTATTTTTTCAGTGAAGGCACGGGCGTCGAACAGGCGCTTGCCCTGTATCGGGAAACGTTTCGACCCAGCCCAGTCTGCCCGAAGCCCTATGCGACGATTTGTGTGGCGGCGCTTGCAGCCGACACCGAGGAAGAGGCTCAGTGGGAGTTTAAAACTCGAGAACGTTCTACGATTGATCGTGAATTTGGTATCCGCCTGCCGTTGATCTCTCCCGCCGAGGCCGCTTCAAGGGTTCTCACGCAGGCCGAGCAGCAAGTTGCGCAGCGTCTACGGCGCAAAGCTCTGGTCGGTTCGGGTGAACACGTGGCCGAGCGTCTGCAGGAACTGGCGACTCGGTTGGCGCTGGATGAGTTGGTCGTAGTGACCTGGACCTTTGACCCCGAACCTCGCTTGCGGTCTTATGAATTGCTGGCGAAAGCGTTTGCAATGAAGGCCTGAAGACGACCGAGTCGGTTGGTGGTAGGGTGCGGAACCATGCAACACACAACCATATTTCGGTCCCAACTGCTGACCCGGTTGTTGCGATGGATTTGCACGGCGATTTTGCGGGCGGATGGTTGGCAAATCGAGGCGGGGCTGCCACCTGGCCTGTCCAAGTGCGTTTTGATTGCGGCGCCACACACGAGCAATTGGGATTTCGTTTACCTGTTGCTGGCTTCGTTTGCACTCCGATTGAATATTTACTGGATGGGCAAGGCTTCCTTGTTTGCCGGGCCCTTTGGCCCGGTCATGCGATGGCTGGGTGGCATCGCGGTCATTCGAGAACAGTCGGGCAATCTGGTGGCGGCCTCGGTCGAAGCCCTCAAGAATGCGGAAGGGCCGGTGCAACTCGTCGTGCCGCCCGAAGGAACCCGCAGCCGAGTTCGGCGCTGGAAGACCGGTTTTTACTACATCGCTGTGGGCGCAGAGTTGCCAATCCTCCCCGCCTATCTGGACTTCGGCCAACGGCGGCTCGGCCTGGGGCCAGTGTTCCATCCGACCGGCGATATTGAGCGCGACATGCCGCAGATCCAGGCGTTTTACGCGCCAATGCGGGGCAAGAATCCGCAACAGTTTGACCTGGGGTCCTCCGGTTAGGCACAGCCATGCAGCGATTCACGATTTCACTTCAGGACGAACTGGCCGAGCAGTTCGATACCTGGATCTCTCAACGTGGTTACGAAACCCGTAGCGAAGCGGTGCGCGATATGCTGCGCGCCGAGCTTGAGCGCGATAAGCAGCAGGCCGCCCAGTCACTGCACTGTGTCGCGAATTTGAGTTACGTCTATCGATTTGCTCAACGAGAGTTGGTCGAGCGGCTCGCCCGTCTGCAGCACGATCATCACGATGTCGTGGTCTCGACAATGCACATGCAGCTTGACCATGAGTACCGCCTCGAGACGGTGATGCTCCGGGGAACAACGGCCATCGTGTCGACTTTGGCTGACGCGATTTGTGCCGAGCGCGGTGTGCATCATGGTCACGTCAATCTGGTGAGCGTCACGGAGCACCTTTCGCACGTTCATCCGCATCATGAAGCGCACCACCAAGCGCACCAAGAAGCGCACCACGAAGCGCACCACGAACCTCACCATAACGAACATCGGCACATTCATTTCAAGCCGACGCATTGATCCTGGGTGTGCACATGAACGTAAGAAAGTTTTGTTAAACTTCTTACGTTATTCTATGCGAGCGTCGATCCCCATGCGGACTTTCATGCGGGCTGTACCCGCCATTGCGGGGTCTGTTTTGAGTTCCTGCGGACTCGCCTTCGTTGCGCTTGTCGCCCTTGGAATGAGTGGGTCAAGCTTTGCTCAGCTCGATTCTGTCGAAATTCGAGGCCACTATGACAACGCGGTGGGCACGAGCGACGCCGCTTCCCAGGGCACGATTCGCGCCGAATTGCTCAAAAGCCGCCCGGCGCAACGACCGGGCGAAGTGCTTGAATTCATTCCAGGAATGATCGTTACCCAGCACTCGGGCGATGGCAAAGCGAATCAGTATTTTTTGCGTGGATTCAACCTTGATCACGGGACTGACTTTGCGACATTTCTGAACGGCATGCCGGTCAACATGCCAACGCATGCGCATGGGCAAGGTTATTCCGATCTGAATTTTTTGATTCCTGAGTTGGTCGAACGGATCGGCTATCGCAAGGGGCCGTACTTTGCCAACATCGGTGACTTTGGCTCTGCCGGTGCTGCTGAGATTCAGTACCGTTCAAGTCTTGATGCCCCATTTGCACAGGTCACCTTGGGTGAGCGGGGATATCGGCGGGGGCTGTTGGCGGGGTCCCACGAAACCTCCGGCGGCGTGACCTGGCTGGGCGCTCTCGAGTGGATGGGCAACGATGGTCCCTGGACGGTTCCCGAGAACCTGAAGCGCCTGAATGCCGTATTGACTGCTTCGGGTGGAACGCGTGCAGAAGGCTGGCAGGCCAGCGCGATGGCGTACGACGCAAAGTGGACCGCGACGGATCAGATTCCCCAGAGGCTGATTGATGCTGGCCGTTATCTTGGCAAACCCTTCGGGCGCTACGATTCGCTCGATCCGACGGATGGCGGCGGAACCTCTCGGTACAGCCTTTCAGGTCAATGGCACAAGGTCGATGACCTCAGCGCGATCCGGGTGTCGGCTTATGCGATGCGTTATGCGCTCGGGCTGAATTCCAACTTTACCTTCGCGATGGATCGACCCGAAACCGGGGACCAGTTTGCGCAGCGTGACCGCCGTACCGTGTTGGGTCTGAATGCCGTCCAGAGCGTCAATCATCAATGGCTCGGGCGCTCTGTGCGCAGCGAGATGGGTTTACAGATCCGTCGTGATGGCATTTCCGTCGGGCTCTTCGATACGGCTCAGCGTCGGGTCACGAGCGTGACGCGTGACGACGCGGTGACCCAGACGCTGCTTGGCTTGTATGGTCAGAGTACGGTTGAGCTCACGCCCTGGTTGCGCACCTTGGTCGGCGTGCGGGCCGATCGCATGGACATGCAGGTTACGAGCAAAACCCTGAGCGCCAATTCCGGAACCTCGGGCGATCTTCAGGTCTCGCCTAAGTTCTCATTGATTGCGGGACCGTTTTCAAAAACAGAATTGTTCTTGAATGCAGGTCGTGGTCTTCACAGTAACGATGCCCGTGGCACCACGGCGACGGTTGATCCGCGTTGCGCGGGTGACTTGAGTTCGTGCCCGGTCAATAAGGTGCCTGTACTGGTCGGCTCACGAGGTGCCGAACTGGGTGTCCGAACGGAGGTCGTTCCGGGGTTGCAAAGCTCGCTGGCACTTTGGCGCCTACATTTAGATTCAGAGTTGCTGTACGTGGGCGACGCGGGAGTGACTGAACCCAGCCTCGCGAGCATTCGTCGTGGCATCGAATTCAACAACCGCTGGCAGCCCCGGCAGTGGCTTTTGTTCGATGCCGATCTGGCTTGGACCCATGCCCGATTCGACAATGGCGACCGGATTCCGAATGCCGTCGACCGCGTTGGTTCGGTGGCGGCCACCCTGCGAGACCTGGGGCCCTGGAGTACCAGTTTGCAGTTTCGCTACCTTGGTTCAGGCGCGCTGATCGAAGACAATAGCGTGCGTTCAAATTCATCTGTGACCACCAATTGGCGCCTGAGTCGGCGCACGAACGAGTGGTTTGGACGGGGCAGCGAGATCACGCTGGATGTGTTTAACGTCGGAAATCGCAAAGTCAATGACATCCAGTATTTCTACGAGTCGCGCCTTCCGGGCGAGACCGCCGCGGTCGCAGATCGTCATGTGCACCCTGCAGAGCCACGAACTGTTCGGCTGACACTTCGAATCCCATTGTCACCATCCTGACACGGACGCTCTGCAGAATCTCGGGCAGTGACGGGGCACCCCGCCGCATTGGCCCGGAGAATTCATGCAAGCGACTGAACCTTCCAACCTGCTTTCGGATGCCGTTTACGGGCACCGTTCGGAAGGTCAGGTCGGCCTGTTGGACCGGCTCTTTGCACGGTGGTTCGAGCGTCTCGTCTACACCCAGATTTGGGAAGATCCGGTTTGTGATCTCGAGGCGATGGAAGTCGAGCCTCATCATCGAATCATCACAATCGCTTCGGCTGGTTGCAATGCCCTGGCTTATTTGCTCGCCGATCCAGCCGAGGTCATCGCAGTTGATCTGAATCGGGCGCACCTGGCCCTGCTCGATTTGAAGGCTGCAGCGGTTCGCGCTTTCCCGAACTATCCCGACTTTCTGGAGATGTTTGGGCGCGGTCATTCAAAGGCGAACATCGCGCGATTTCGCCAGCAGATCGCGCCATTACTGTCGGTCGAGGCGCGTCGTTGGTGGATGGCACGCGATGCCTTTGGGCGGCCACGTATCAGCATGTTTACTTCGGGGCTACACCGGCACGGTCTGACCGGACGATTCATCGGAATCATTCATGCGTGGGCGAGGATCCGGGGCGTACGTCTTGAAGACTGGACGCTTGCCAAGACGACTCAGGAGCAGGCGGAATGGTTCGATTCGAAGGTTGCACGCCTGTTTGACGGTACGCTTGTTCGGCGTCTGGCAGCTTCGCCTCCGGTGGTCTGGAATTTAGGGATTCCGCCCTCGCAGCACGATGCCCTGTGCGAAGGACAAGTGCAGACCATGGCCAGCGTCTTGCGTGAACGTGCGCGCCGATTGGCCACCATCGCCCCGGTTGCGGACAACTGGTTTGCGTGGCAGGCCTTTGGGCGTCGTTATAACGTCGAGAATGGCCCCTTGCCTCCGTATCTCGAGCCGCAGGCCTTTGAGGTGTTGAAGGCCCGAGTTGATCGTCTGCAGATGGCGCATGAAAACCTCCGAATCGTATTGACTGGTCGCCCCGCCTTTGTGTTGCTGGATGCACAGGACTGGATGTCCGATGATGAACTCGTTCGCTTGTGGCAGGAGATCACTCGAACGGCCCGCCCCGGTGCCCGCGTAATTTTTCGAACGGCCGGCATTGGATCTCCGTTGAAGCGCGCGTTGCCCCAAGCAATTGCTTCTCGCTGGCGTGTTGACCAGGTGACGGCAGATCGACTCCATGCGCGGGATCGTTCGGCAATTTATGGTGGCTTTCACCTGCTGCATCTCATTTGAGCGCTGATCTCGCGGTGGGTGCTGGCAACGCAATTGCGTTGCGGCCATGGATCAGCAATGCGGATTCGACCCTTCAGATCATGCCGACCGCGTCGGGTGATGTTCCCGTTCTGGTTCCCGATCCGCTGGTCAAGCCGACCCCGCTCGCGCAGCGGGCCTGGGTGACGTGCCTCTGGTCGGGCTCGGCGGGTTATGCAATCGATGAGTGGGTGGACAGGGCCGAAAAGGACTCAGGGGCGGTAACGGCAGAACACCATTGGCATCGTTGGCGCGGCGGCCTCAGGCCCGTTGCACGTTTGAGTGCCCGACTCAGCTGGGGACTAGGCCCATGGCGCGGCGCAGTTCAGGTCGGAAGCTGGCCCTTCTCGACGACACTTCGCGAGACGCTAAGCGATGAGGATCTAGTCGCGGTACTTGATTCGGTAATCGAGCGCTACCCTGATCGGCCCATCGCGCTCCGACACGTGTTCGAAGATAGCCCCCCCGCTTTATTGGCAACCTTGGCTCAGCGGGGCTTTCAGAGACTTCCGGCCCGGGTCGTTTACACCCTGGATGCGTCTCAGGCCATCAAGCCCAAGGCCTCCCATCTGAAACGCGATCTCGCGCTGCTGGCGCGTTCGGATTTGACAGTTGTGGCGGACGCTGACTTTACGGCGCAGGACCTCGAGCGGGCACTACGCCTCTATCAGATCATTTACCGACATCGCCACAGCCTGCGGAACCCGGATTATTCGATCGAATTCTTACAATGGGCCAGGCGCCGCGGGTTGATTGAGTTGCTGGGCTTGCGCTCGTCAACCGGACAGCTTTGCGCCTTTGCGGCCCGACACAATCAGGGAGCGACCACCAGCGTGCCAATGCTTGGATACGACCTCGAAGCAGATCGACGCGACGGACTTTATCGACAATTGGTTGCGGTTCTGGTCCGTGAGGCTGGTTTGCGTCAACAGAAGTTCGATTTTTCGAGTGGCGCGGGAGACTTCAAGCGCAAGCGTGGGTTCGAGCCTCGTCTGGAGCTCACCATGCTGCGCGCGCCATCTCGTTGGCCTCAACGATGGCCAGGGCGGATTGCATTGCGCGTGGCGTGCGCTGGGACCTCGTTCCTGGATCTGAATCGACTGATCGCCGCTGGCGCCTGAAGACGATCGACACCGTGATTGATCGTGGCCTAATTGATCATGGCCTAATCACTCAGGCGGGGACGAGCATCCTGCGGTCGAGAATCTCGAACTCTTCGCCGGGTTGCCCGCCGGGTTTGCAATGAAGGATCTGCAGTTCCCCCTCATGCGTCTCGACCAAGGCGGTCAGGCTTTCGACCCAGTCGCCGTCATTGCAGTAAAGAATGCCGTCCAGGTCGTGAATCGCCGGGCGATGGATGTGTCCGCAAACCACGCCGTTAAATCCACGACGACGGGCCTCGCCCGCTAACGCCTGTTCAAAGTCAGAAATGAACGACACCGCGTTCTTAACTTTGTGCTTGAGGTACTGCGAGAGCGACCAGTAAGGTTGCCCTAAAAAGCTGCGCAGACGGTTGTAGTGACGGTTGATCCAAAGAGAGAGGGTGTAGGCGCGGTCCCCGAGATGCGCAAGCCACCGCGCATGGCGCATGACGCCGTCAAACTCGTCGCCGTGTACGACCCACAAGCGCCGACCGTCGGCGGTCACGTGAACCGTCTCAGTGAGGACCTCGATCCCACCGAAGGCGAGCCCGCCGAACTGTCGAGCGGATTCGTCGTGGTTGCCTGGCACATAGACGACCCGGGTGCCTTTACGGGCCTTGCGCAAGAGCTTCTGGATCACATCGTTGTGGGCCTGTGGCCAGTACCAGCGTCGCTTCAGGGCCCAGGCGTCGACAATGTCACCCACCAGATAAATGGTTTCGGCTTCGTAGTCACGCAAGAATGAAAGGAGTGCATCGGCCTGACAGCCGGCGGTTCCGAGGTGGACGTCCGAGATGAACGCTGCCCGCAGTTTCTGGGGTGCTGAACCGTCCTCGCGATCAGACGCGACCGATCCCGCTTCGACCGGCGGCGCTGCGAGTGCTCCTTGCGCCAACTCCGCAGACACGAACTCGTGAGCGATCAAATCCTTGATGAGATGCTGAGCGAGGGGTGCATTCATACCGGTTCCCGGTGTTCGTTTACCGCATTAAACAGACCCCCTTTGACGGCATCATGACAAAGACATTTCTCAAACAAATTTGTCGATTTTTCGCATCACTGTTTGATCTATTAAGCCGGCAGATGCATCAATGCCTGTCCCATTTGAATCCGTTCCCCCGTGGTGATGCCTTGAGCGAGTTGAAAACCTTTTGGGGCAAACACGATGATGGTCGAGCCATGCTCGAACCAGCCGAGTTCTTCGCCTTTTCTGAACGATTTTTCGCTGGGGATTTCGTGGGGGCCTGACCAACCCAGGTGCATGAACACGTTGATGGCATGGAGGCGAATGCTGGCGACCAGAACCGCCGCTACTGGGACCAAAGCCAGCGGATAGCCGGCCGCGCCGACCCGGCTTCGCAGCACCGCGCGCTCATTCTTGCAAAACAAACGTTCGACGCGTTTAAGGGCGATTGGGTTGACGTTCCAGACGTCCCCGCTGATGTAAGTCACATGATCCAGTTGCCCGTCGTAGGGGGCATGAAACCGGTGGTACATCGCCGACGTTAAGCGCAGAGTGACATAGGTGCCATCGGTGAAAGGAGTGATGTCCTGCGACGGACCAAACAGTTCACGAATCGAGTATGAATAGCCCTTGGCCTGGAAGACTTCTACGCCCTCAACGGTCCCGCACGCGCCCACGATCGCGTCGCAAGGGCTCGTTAAAATTTGTGGATCAGGGTCGACAGTTCTAGCCCCTGGTTTGAGTTCGCGGATAAAGCATTCGCGCAAGCTATTGAAATTCTGCTGGCGGGCTTCCGACAGGTCGAGATCCGTAAACATGCGCCAGACCGCAATCGAAAAACGCGTCAGCAACGGGCTCTTGATTGCGCTGTAGCGCCCCATCAGCCGCGTGAGCAGGATTCTTGGAATTCGGTTGGTCAGTAGAAAGTTCAGATCTTCCTGAAGAAAGAGTCGGTCGCGCAGTCTGGGGGGGTTCATCGTTTCGTCAAATCCGAGTGTTATAAAACAGTGACAACTTTGCAGAGGCATTGAGCAGAATGGAAACCTTAGCCATGTCAGCATTGGCGCTCGGTACGATGGCTGCGGCCTGGCCTGCCGCCGCCCAACGCATCGCGCTTTCGCGGGCCAAACATCGGTCGCTGGCTGGACATTCCAGAATGGCCAAGCGCGTGGCTTCGCTAATTCCGGGTTACAGCTACGACGAGGCGACCTTTTTCGCAGCGGACGACGCCCCCCCCGAAATCGTGGCACACCGGCGGTCGGGCTTTGCGGACCTCTGCCAGTTGTTGGGCGAGCGCCACGCCAAGACC
>RFPW01000081.1 GCA_009925965.1 Betaproteobacteria bacterium | reverse complement strand
CGGCGACTGATCTGGACCCGAGCATTTTTCACGGCACCACGATCCTCTCGGTGCGCCGGGGCAACAGCGTCGCTCTGGGCGGCGACGGTCAGGTCACGCTAGGACACATCGTCGTCAAGTCGACCGCGCGCAAGGTTCGCCGCCTGCACCATGATCGGGTCCTGGCCGGTTTCGCCGGTGGCACGGCAGATGCCTTCACGCTGTTTGAACGATTCGAAGCCCAGTTAGAGCGACATCACGGTCAGTTGTTGCGTGCGGCTGTCGAGTTGGCCAAGGACTGGCGTACCGATCGAACCCTGCGTCGACTCGAAGCCATGTTGGCCGTCGCCGACAGGGAGCACTCCCTGATCCTGACGGGAACCGGGGACGTGCTGGAGCCCGAATACGGCCTGCTCGCCATTGGGTCGGGCGGGGCGTACGCGCAGGCGGCCGCCCGGGCCCTGCTCGACGTCTCGGATCTGGCACCGCGCGAAATCGTCTCAAAGGCCCTGTCGATTGCCGGCGATCTGTGCATCTACACCAATCATCACCAGGTCATCGAGGTGATCGAAGGATGAGCCCTGCCAGCCAGATGACGCCGGCCGAAATCGTCTCCGAGCTCGATCGCCACATCGTCGGACAGGACCGTGCAAAGCGGGCCGTGGCGATTGCACTGCGCAACCGCTGGCGGCGCCAACAGGTGGCCGAGCCCTTGCGCCACGAGATCACCCCAAAAAATATCCTCATGATCGGTCCGACCGGTGTCGGTAAAACCGAGATCGCGCGGCGCCTCGCCCGTTTGGCCAATGCGCCCTTTGTCAAAGTCGAAGCCACCAAATTCACCGAAGTGGGTTATGTCGGCCGTGATGTCGACACGATCATTCGCGATCTTGCTGATATCGGCGTCAAACTCGTGCGCGAACAAGCGATGCGCGCGGTCCGCACCCGTGCGCTGGATGCGGCCGAGGATCGAATCCTTGACGTCCTGGTGCCGCCTGCGCACGACCGCACCAACACTTCCAACAGCGCTTCCAACAGCGCTCCCCCCGAAGAGTCTGTGGCGCGCCAGCGCTTTCGCAAGAAACTGCGCGAAGGCACGCTCGACGACCATGAAATCGAAATCGAGGTCGCCAGCGCTACGCCCACGCTCGACGTGGTTGGCCCTCCCGGCATGGAGCAGTTCTCACAGCAGCTCCAACAGGTTTTCCAGCAGATGGGCCAGGGCCGGCGCAAGACCCGGCGCCTCAAAGTCGCCGACGCCCTCAAACATCTGACTGACGAAGAGGCCGGCCGTCTGATTAACGAAGACGAGGTGCGGGCCGAGGCGCTCCGCTCGATTGAAGAGAATGGCATTGTCTTTCTTGACGAGATCGACAAGATCGCGACCCGCGACAGCCATGGTCCGGACGTTTCGCGCGCGGGGGTTCAACGCGATCTACTCCCCTTGATCGAAGGCACCACCGTCAACACCCGTCACGGATTGGTTAAAACTGACCACATTTTGTTTATCGCCTCCGGTGCCTTTCACCTGTCCAAGCCCAGTGATCTGATCCCCGAACTGCAAGGCCGACTACCCATCCGGGTCGAAATGGATTCGCTCTCCGTGGACGACTTCCAGTGCATCCTGACAGCCACCGATGCCTGCCTGACCCGGCAATACCAGGCCTTGCTCGCGACTGAAGGCCTTGCCCTCGAATTCACCCCGGAAGGGGTGCGCCGCCTGGCCGAAATCGCCTGGCAAGTGAACGAGCGGACCGAGAACATCGGTGCGCGACGCCTACATACCGTGATGGAAAAGCTCCTCGAGGTTGTGTCGTATTCGGCGGGCTCGAGCCCGACAGGCCTCGATGCCCCCGCACCCGTTCTCATCGATGCCGCGTTTGTCGATGAGCGGCTGGCGGGCCTCGCAGCGAGCCAGGATCTCGCGCGTTACGTTCTATAAGCCGAACCAACCATGAGTGTCTCTCCCCCGCCCAACGTCAAAGCCGAGGTCCTTGCGGAGGCGTTGCCCTACATCCGACGCTTTCATGGCCGCACGATCGTCATCAAATATGGTGGCAATGCGATGACCGAGGAGCGCCTGCAGCGCAGCTTTGCTCATGATGTGGTGCTGCTCAAACTCGTCGGTCTGAATCCCGTGGTGGTGCACGGCGGTGGTCCGCAGATTGAGCAGTTGCTGGCTCGGGTCGGGAAGAAAGGCGAGTTTGTTCAGGGGATGCGGGTCACCGACGCAGAGACAATGGACATCGTCGAGATGGTCCTGGCGGGCCAGGTCAACAAACAGATCGTTGAACTGATCAATGCGGCGGGCGGCAAAGCGGTGGGGCTGACCGGGCAGGATGGCGGCCTGATTCGCGCGCGCAAACTGACCCTGGCTTCGCGCGACCACCCCGGCGAAGAAATCGATATCGGGCAGGTTGGCGAAATCGAATCGATTGATCCGCTACTCGTCCGGCGCGGGCTTTATTCCGGTCATCGCACCCATTGGGATGGGATCGGCAGGGGAAACCTACAACATCAATGCCGATGTGGTCGCTGGCAAAATAGCCGAAGTCCTCAAGGCCGAGAAACTCGTTCTCCTGACCAACACGCCAGGCGTGCTCGATAAGGAAGGGCGGCTATTGACGGGGCTGACCTCGAAACGCATCGACGAACTCTTCGCCGACGGAACCATCTCCGGGGGCATGTTGCCCAAGTCAGCACTCGATGCCGCGCGGGCGGGGGTGCATTCGGTCCATATCATCGACGGCCGGGTCGATCATTGCGTGCTGCTCGAGATCCTCACCAGTGAGGGTGTCGGGACCATGATCCGAAGTTACTGACCCTCACAAGGGCTTGAAAATCGCTTTGAATCCAGTCTGGCTACTCGACCTGGATGACACGCTCCACGATGCGATCTCCAGGATCATCCCCCGCATCAACCAGCGCATGACGGACTTCGTGGCGCAAGAACTCCAAATTGACAGCGCCCGGGCCGATGCATTGAGGCGGGAATACTGGCTGCGCTACGGCGCAACCCTTCTCGGTCTGATTCAACGTCATCAGGTCGAGCCAGGCCGTTTTTTACGGGCGACGCATCCAATGGCCGAACTGGGCCCCCTCGTCGAGCGTGATGTCCGGCTGATTCAGGCTCTGCGCCGACTGCCTGGGCGAAAAATCGTTTTAACCAATGCCCCGCACCATTACGCGGTCGAAGTGCTGACACGGCTGGGGATTCATCGCTCGATCGACCACCTGATCCCGATCGAATCCATGCGGATTGCCGGGCACCTTCGCCCCAAACCCTCGCGGCGCATGCTACGCGCCGTGTTGGCCCGACACCGGCTCGAGCCCGCGCGCTGCGTTCTGGTCGAAGACTCCCTCTCCAATCTGGTTGCCGCGCGAGCATTGGGCTTACGCACCGTCCTGATCCATGGATTTCATCGCCGCGCGGGGCTGCGCCCGCGCTGGCTCGCAGGCCCCGGCCGACGGGTGGGCGCACAAGTCCGCTCGAGCCACCACCTGACACGCCTGGCGCTGCGGCGCTAGCTCTGATTCCAGGTTTAGAGTCGCCCGGTATGGAGTCGATCGCGGTAATCGCGCTCCAGATCCTCAGGGTCACGCCGGTTGGGTACCGGAACAACGGTCCGAAAGGCCCGCTGCAAAACCACAATCGACCCCGCCACTTCGTCACGCCACCACCGGCTGGCTAGTTGAAGGTTGAGTTCGCGCTCCATCAAAAACCAAGCGCGCGAGCGCTCACTGGCAAACAGATACAGGCGGCCGTCGAGAATTTCAAATATGTCGGCGCGCGCGTGGATCGGTAGCGCATGCACCATGCCATACGCACAATGCCCACCAAAAGCGGGGAGCCATCGCGCCGGGTCGCGCTGAAATTCGGTGCGGGCCGCCTCAGAAGCAAACCGATAGACCACCCCATCGAGCTCGACCCGGATTTCTGGCCGGCCAAGCGTTGGTCGCGCCTGCCGGTAATACGAAATGGGGTCATACCCGCCCAACATCAAGCGGGCATCCCGACGATCATCGATCGTATCGAATGGGCGGGCGAGGGCGCCCCCAGCCAAGCCAAAGAAGCTCCCCACGCAGAGGACCGTCACCACGCCAAGCCAGGTGATCCGTGCGCAGCGATTCACGAGGGCACGGATGACCATGCCAGGCGTGTTGGTTTGGAATAGGGTGTCAGCGTTCACGTCAGAGTTGTCGTGCCGACCGGGGGGTTCTTACCACAGACCAGACACTCGGGATCGCGCGGTATGCGGATGCGTTGAACGGCGAGATCGCGAGCGTCCAACAGAAGGAGTTCACCCGTCAAGCTCTGGCCAAATCCCCCGATCAATTTGAGTGCTTCGGCCGCCTGCATGGTTCCAATAATTCCTGTCAGAGGCGCAAACACGCCCAATTCAGCGCAACGGACCTCTTCCAACTCAGACGCTTGCGGGAAGAGGCACTCATAGCAGGGGGAATCGGGGTCGCGCGAATCAAACACGACCAACTGCCCATCAAACCGCACGGCAGCCCCCGAAACCAGGGGCTTGCACAGCCTCACACACGCCCGATTGATCGCATGTCGGGTCGCAAAATTATCACTACAATCCAAAATGACATCCGCCCGCGCCACGGCGGAGTCCAGAGTGAGGCCCTCCAGTCGAACGCCGATCGCATCCACCACCGACTCGGAATTCAAGGCCGCCAGCGTTTCGCGTCCCGACTCGACCTTGAGCCGGCCGACGGCCGTCTCCCGATGAAGAATCTGCCGCTGCAGATTGCTCAGATCGACCCGATCCCCATCGGCCAGAACAACACGCCCCACCCCGGCCGACACCAGATACAACGCGGCCGGCGATCCGAGGCCACCCGCGCCGACCACCAAGACCGTTGCGCCTCGAATGCGGGCCTGGCCCTCGATACCAATCTCCGCGAGCAACAGATGACGCGAGTAGCGCAGCAACTCCTGATCATTCATCCCAACCAGCCGCGACGCCGGAAAAGCCAGATTGGCACCCCGACCGAAATCAGCATCAAACCGATCGCCATCGGATATCCAAACACCCAGTTCAGTTCCGGCATGTGGACGAAGTTCATGCCGTAAACACTGGCAATCAAGGTGGGCGGCAGTAAAGCAACCGAGGCCACCGAGAACAGCTTGACGATCTTGTTCTGATTAATGCTGATGAAGCCCACCGTGGCATCCATCAAGAAATTGGTCTTGTCGAACAAAAATGCAGTGTGACTATCGAGCGAATCGATATCACGCAGAATGTGTTGTGCCTCCTCCAGATGATGGCCCGACAACACGCGCTGACGCAGCAGGAACGACAGCGAGCGCCGAGTATCCATCATGTTGCGCCGGATCCGCCCGTTCAGATCCTCATGCTTGGCAACCCGCGCGAGCACCTCGGCAGCGCCGGCATCCGTCAGACCCCCCGCGGCGAGCACGCGATGGCTGGTCGTCTCGAGGTCCTCGTAGAGTTCTTCGAGTGCATCGGCCGCATACTCCGCATCCGTCGCGTACAGATCGAGCAAGACGTCGAGGGCATCGAGCAGGGCACCGGGTTGGTTACGTGCGCGCAGGCGCAAGAGCCGAAAGACGGGCAGGTCGTGGCTGCGCACACTGAACAAAATGCCGTCGCGCAACACAAAGCCTACCGTGATGCTGCGACGGCCTTCGTCCGAATCAAGCAGAAAATTGGAATGGAGTTGCAAGGCTCCACGCGCATCGACAAAGACGCGGGCGCTGACCTCAATGTCGCCAAAATCTTCTTCGTCGGGCAGGACCATATCGAATGTGTCCCGCGCCCAGCGCCGCTCGGCCTGAGTCGGCGCCACAAAGTCGACCCATACCGGACGAGCCGTCATTGGGGACGTCAGGGGGGCCGTCAGGGAGTCCGCAACAGGGGCCTTCAGTGGCGCAAGAACGTCGGCCTTGCCCTGAGACAACCGCCCATCGATGATTTCAAACCAATTCACCATGGGCGGCATTATTGCCCAAGCGATAGGGGCTCGGGGCCAGCCGAACCCTCAAGGGACCTCTCAGTTGGCAGGCGCCCCCACCTTGCTGGGTACTTTAGCCGAGACCTTCGTCGATTCGGCGCCCGCGACTTCGTCTTTTTTGAGGGTCTGAACCGGCTGGCCCCGCAACAGATTCAAGGCCTGCTGGAGTTGAAAGTCCTCGGCAGAGCCAAATTCAACCGGCTTGCGCTCAGCCTGATTCGCGATCACCTTCTCTGCGCCCTTCACGCCCCCACGTTCCACCGCCCGCTCGAGCACCTTCTCTTGAACCGGATCCGCGTCCTCGGACTCTTTCGGGTTCGAGAGGTGGCGACGCAGATCGCTCTCGCGCATCCGCCCGACGTTGCTCTCACCATCGGCCGTTTCTTCAACGATCCAGTCCGGGGTCACGCCTTTGGCTTGAATCGAGCGGCCACTCGGGGTGAAGTAGCGCGCCGTCGTCAGCTTGACGGCCGCGCTGTTACCCAGGGGCAGGATGGTCTGAACCGAGCCCTTCCCGAAGGTCTGGGTCCCCAGTACCTGGGCCCGCTTGTGGTCCTGCAGCGCACCCGCGACAATTTCACTGGCCGAGGCAGAACCCCCGTTCACCAGTACGACCATTGGCACGGTCTTGACCCCGGCCGGCAATTTGCCCAAGACATCTTCGCCACGGCCACGCAGATAGTCGGCCGGATCGGCCAGATACTTGCGCTGGGCATCCTGTGTTCGCCCGTCGGTTGACACCACCAAGGTGCGCGCCGGCAAGAATGCGGCGCTCACCCCAACCGCCCCATGGAGGACCCCGCCGGGGTCGTTGCGCAAGTCCAGAATCAGCGACTTAAGCGGGCCTTCTTTGTACAAGGCCTGCAACTGCTTGACCATGTTCTCGACCGTGTGCTCCTGGAACTGCGTAATGCGCAGATAACCCACACCGTTGTCTAAGACCTTACTGCGGACCGATTGCACCTTGATCACATCACGCACGAGCGTAAAGACCAGCGGCTTCCCTTCACCCTTGCGCAGGACCGTCAGCACCACCGAGCTCTTGGGCTTACCGCGCATGAGCTTGACGGCATCGTTGAGTTGCAGCCCCTTGGTCGACTTGTCATCAATCTTGATAATGAGATCGCCCGATTTAATCCCTGCCCGGGCGGCGGGCGTATCTTCAATCGGGGACACGACTTTGACAAAGCCGTCCTCGGAACCCACTTCGATCCCAAGGCCGCCGAATTCGCCCTGAGTCCCCGCTTGTAATTCCTTGAACGCATCGGCATCGAGATAAGAGGAATGCGGATCAAGGCCTGCGACCATGCCGCTAATCGCTTCCTCGATGAGCTTTTTGTCTTCAACCGGTTCGACGTAATACGACTTGATGGCGCCGAAGACGTCCGAGAACTGACGTAATTCATCCAGCGGCAGGTTATTGGGTCGCGAGTCGCGCTGAGCAACCGCGCTCAAACCAACTGACACCAAAACACCGGCAACCGCTCCGGCGGCAACCAGGCCAAATTTCTTAAGGGAAGGGGTCATGGGGACGCCAAAGTGGAGCATAGATCGTAGTATAGGGACCTGCTGGGCGCACGCAAACTGTGCGACGTCGTCGCGATCCGCTTGGCCCGATCGGAGGCGGAGATCAACCGACAATCCACCGAAACCCGGCTAGAGGCTACGCCGATACTGGCCTCCAACCGCAAACAAAGCCTGTGTAATCTGGCCCAGCGAGCAGCACTGTACCGCGTCCATCAACACTGAAAACACGTTGTCTCCGGCGAGTGCCGTTTGTTGCAGACGCTCCAGCATGGCGGGCGCCGCATCGGCGTGGCGACCTTGGAAATCCCGCACCCGGTCCAGTTGAGACTGTTTTTCGGCTGCGGTCGAGCGGGCGAGCTCGAGCGCCTGAGGGACTGGATCGCCCCCCGGATTACGGAAGGTATTGACGCCCACAATCGGCAAATCACCGGTGTGCTTAAGCATCTCGTAATGCATGGATTCGTCCTGAATCCGGCCACGTTGATAGCCGGTCTCCATGGCGCCCAATACCCCCCCGCGCTCGGCAATACGCTCGAACTCAGCGAGTACCGCTTCTTCGACCAGTTCGGTCAGTTCTTCAAGGATGTAAGAGCCCTGGTTTGGATTCTCGTTGACCGCTAAACCCCATTCCCGATTGATGATGAGCTGAATCGCCATCGCACGGCGCACGGACTCCTCGGTGGGCGTCGTGATCGCTTCGTCATAGGCATTGGTATGCAAGCTATTGCAGTTGTCATAGACGGCAATGAGGGCCTGCAGGGTGGTCCGGATATCGTTAAAGTCGACCTCTTGCGCATGTAATGACCGCCCCGAGGTCTGGATGTGATACTTCAATTTTTGACTGCGATCATTGGCGCCATATCGATCACGCATTGCCACTGCCCAGATCCGTCGCGCCACCCGTCCCATGACGGTGTACTCCGGGTCCATGCCATTGCTGAAAAAGAAGCTCAGGTTGGGCGCAAACGCATCAATCGACATCCCACGCGCCAGATAGGCTTCAACAAAGGTGAATCCATTGGCGAGGGTGAACGCCAGCTGGCTGATCGGGTTCGCCCCGGCCTCGGCAATGTGGTAGCCCGAAATCGAGACCGAATAAAAATTGCGCACCGCATGGTCAATAAACCACTGCTGCACATCGCCCATCACCTTGAGCGAGAACTCGGTTGAAAAAAT
>RFPW01000009.1 GCA_009925965.1 Betaproteobacteria bacterium | reverse complement strand
GGTGAACCGATGGCGTGAGTTGTACCGCCTTGAAGTGTTGGTGAGAACGAGCGGACCTGCCCGGATGGTCAGTGGTCTTTTGGCAAGCGCGGTGCTGAATATCGCTAATGAGGGGCTGAGTAATATCCGTCGCCACACCTTCGCGTCCAATGCACGGATCATTCTGTTTTGTCGCATCGATCAGATTCGACTCGTGATCGTGAATCCTGTCGCGCCCGGCGCAATCGCGACCCCGTTTACGCCGCGTTCGATTGACGAAAGAGCTCGCGCCTTGGGGGGGCGTTGCGAGGCCGATTCGGTTGGCGGGCGTGAGACCCGAGTCGCAGTCGAATTGCCCCGAGGGGGCTCGTGAATTCAGTTTGTGTTCCTGCTTCGCCCATTCGCGTTCTATTGGCGGATGACCACCAGACCGTCCTGTGGGGCCTTGAACAATTGATCCAGAGTGCCGCGCCACGCATGACGGTCGTTGGACAGGTGAGTTCCCGCAGCGCGCTTTTCGAGATGTTGAGACAGATCACCGCGGACCTGGTTTTGCTCGATCTCGACCTTGGTGACTCTTGTGCGCTCGACTTCATTCCTGAGGTGATCGATCAGAGTCTGGCCAGGGTGTTGATCCTCACGGGCTCAACGGATCCCGTCAGTCATCAGCAAGCCGTCGTCAGTGGTGCGCGAGGCGTCGTCTCAAAGCTCGAGCCGGCGGCCGTTTTGCTGACAGCAATTGACCGCGTTTCGGCCGGCGAGATCTGGCTCGATCGGTCGAGCTTGAGCCGGGTGTTTGATGTCGTATCAAAAGGCGCAAAGCCTGATTTGCATACTCAGAGATTTGAGTCGCTGACGCCTAAGGAGCGTCAGATTGTGGCCTCAGTCATCTCCGAGAAAGGTGCGCGAAACAAGGTCATCGCTGACAAGCTCAACATGAGTGAGCACACGCTGCGAAATCGGCTTACGACGATTTACAGCAAGCTCGAGGTGGACGGACGGATGACGCTCTACCACTACGCAACGAGTCACTTTCATCGACTGCAACCGATGACAAGTGTCCCGAACTTACGTGGCACTTGACCTATCGAGATCGGGAATCAACTCCGATGCGCGCCAGCGCCTGGATCTCTAATCTCCGTGTTGGGTCCTTCGTCTCTCTTTTCAAGTGAAAGGAAATTGTCATGAATACGTTGATCGGATTGGTTCGTCAGGGCGCTATTGAGTTTGCCCGGGACGAGGAAGGGGCACAGGTGGTCGAGTATGCGTTGATCATCGCAGTGGTTTCGATCGCGATTGTTGCGGCACTGCGAGGGGTTGTTACGGATGGCTCATTCACGGGATTCATCGCGCGCATCAAGACCTGTTTGACTGGTAAGGAATGTGTCTAAGCCTCGGGCTCTGGGGTAAGCGATGCAAGTCGGGGAAATGCAGTCGGTCTTCGACTTGCTCGCGATGCTATTTTTTAATTGGCAGATGGCGGCGCTAACGATCTTGCTCGTGTTTGCCGCCGTCGCGGACTGTCGCTCGCATCGGATCCCAAATCAAATTGTGATGTTCGGGATCGCATTTGCGGTGATCGACCAGTGCGTCCGTTGGCCGGTACAGGAAGGTCCCCTGTTTGTGCTGGGGGGCGTGTTGGTGGGCCTGGGCCTGTTTCTTCCGCTCTATTTGCTGCGTGCGATGGGCGCGGGGGATGTGAAGCTCCTCGCGATGGTCGGCGCATTTCTTGGCCCAACAGACACTTTTAGGGTCGCACTCGCCACCATGATCATCGGTGGGGTGATGGCCATTGTCTTCGTCGTGCTCAAGGGCACGGTCGGCCGATTGGCGCAAAACCTTCGGTCTCTGTTCCAGGTGGGCCTGCTTGACGTGCTGGTTGGTCGTGCGCCTGACCTCCAGTTGGCCCCGTCGCTTTCTGCGGGACGCTTGCCCTATGGGGTTGCGATTTCAGCCGGCACGATGGGGTATCTCGTGGCCCGCCAGCTTGGTTTTACTTAACGTCCGAAGGCATGCCTGATGAAGAATGCGAAAGCCTTGGGCATGTTGGTCCTCTCAATGGTTTTGGGGCTCGTGGTGACCGCTTACGCCGTGGATTGGGTCAGTCGAAAAGGCACGATCCAATCCAATAAAGTGGTTGTTGCTGCCAGCGATATCGAACTCGGCAGCAAACTTAACCTGCAGATGCTGACGACCGCCGATTGGCCGAGCGGATCAGTCCCCCAAGGTGCATTTACGGAACTCAAGGATCTTCAGGATCGTGTCGTGCGAATTTCGGTGCAGCGGGGTGAGGCGGTCTTGTCTTCGAAGCTCGCGCCCATCGGCACACAGGGTGGACTCTCTGCGGTCATATCGGAGGGCAAGCGGGCCATGACGGTCCGCGTCAATGATGTCGTCGGGGTCGCTGGGTTTGCGCTACCGGGCAATTACGTGGATGTCATGGTCAATGCCCTGCAGGAGCGGCAGGGGCGTTTTGAAGAGAATCGCCAAATCAGCAAGACCGTTCTTGAGCATGTGTTGGTGCTTGCGGTTGCCCAAGAGTCGTCGCGCGATGACACCAAGCCCAAGGTCGTTAACGCGGTCACCCTCGAGCTTTCTATTGACGACGCCGAGAAGCTCGACCTCGCCCGTAATGTCGGCACCCTGTCCCTCGTTTTGCGCAATCAGATCGATAAAGAACCCGTCACGACCAGTGGTATCACCAAGAACCAATTGTTTGGCGATCGCTCGGCAACGCTCAGCGCAGCGCCGGTGGTTAGCAAGCGAAATCCCAAACTTGTGCCAATTGTCAGCAAGGAATCCATTGCGCCCCTTGAAGATGTGGCTCCTGCGCGGGTGATCCCGGTTGACGCGCCTGCCCGCACCTGCGTCGAAGTGGTCCAGGCCAATACCCGCGTGCTGAATTGCTTTTAGTCGATCTCGACTGATCGTCCGCCCTTCGGAGTTGGTGTGAAAAAACGGTTCTCTCTTCTCACCGTGGTCGCGACCATGGCCGCTATCCCTTCGGTATCCGTTGCCGCTGAGCGCGGCCCGTTAAGGCCCTGTACGGTCGTCACGGTCGACCCGCCTACCGAAGTTCTGCTGGGAAAATCAACTGTTCTGACGCTGAATTCGCCAGTGGCTCGCATGGTGATCGGTGGCCTTCCGTCTGTGCGCTCAGGGCGCCCAGTCGAGATGTCTGAAGTGGCGCCGGGCCCAATGGGTGCCATGCCAACGATGGTCCCGCGATCTGATGGCGTTGCCGATGTCGACGTGATCCTGTTGAGCCCGACGGAGCTCTTCTTTTTGGGCAAGCGCGCTGGATCGATGAATGTCTTGCTACAGGGAGTTGACGGTCGTTGCACCGTTAAAGATCTCGTGGTTACCGTTGATACGGTTCCACTTCAGACCACGATCGCCGCCTTGATGCCGGAGGAAACCGGAATTCGGGTGCGGGGCGCCGAGAACACCCTGGTACTGAGCGGCGTGGTCAGTAACTCAATTCAACTGGACCAGGTGCTGTCGCTGGCAAGTTCTTATGGCGATGGCAAGAGAGTGATTAATCTGCTTCGGGTGAGCGCTCAGCAGCAGGTCATGCTCGAGGTCAAGATTGCCGAGGTCAGCAAGAAGCTGCTCGACAAATTTGGTATCGACTACACCCGGATTTACACCGCTGCGAATGGGGTTTCGTCGGGGATTGTTTCTGGAATTATTGGCGGTGGACCCGCAGTTCTTGGGCGCTTCGGGCCAAATCTGGATGGGACCTTTGCAGCTGGCAGTTTGCTTGGGGGGGCTGCGGGCTCGGTGACGGGTGGCTCAGCCGCCGCATCGGCAAAGCTGGGTGTCACCGGAAACGGAGCTTCTCTCTTGGGGATCGATGCGCAAAAGCGGGATGGCCTGGTCCGGGTGCTCGCCGAGCCGAACATCATGGCCATTAGTGGACAGCAGGCGAGTTTTCTCTCCGGCGGAAAAATCTTTATTCCGGTATCTCAATCCAATGCGAATGGGGTCCCCGTGGTGTTACTTGAGGAAAAGGAATTTGGTATCGGCGTGAAATTCACGCCGACCGTTCTCGATGCGACGCGGGTGAACTTGAAGGTGATCTCGGAGGTTTCGGAATTGTCCCAAACCGGGTCTCCCTTTGCCACGGTGAATGGCGCTGTCTCCGTGTTGCCATCCTTCCTGGTTCGCAGAGCCGACACCACTGTCCAGCTGAGCGACGGGCAGAGTTTCGTGGTGGCGGGATTGATCAAAAATAATCTGACTGAATCGGTTCAGCGGTTCCCGGGGCTCGGTGATATCCCAGTGCTCGGCGCGCTTTTTCGAAGTACGGAGTTTCAGAAGGATCAGACCGAACTTATTTTTGTCATCACTCCTCGACTTGTAAAGCCGCTGAGTGAAGTCCCGCGCTTACCCACCGATAACCACATCGAGCCCAAGCGAAGCGAGGTCTTTCTCCGAGGGAGTCTGGAGGGCACCGCTGCACCGCCAGCACCCGCGCCAGTTCCCGCGCCAGCACCGCTGCTCGCGCCGGCGTCCAGTTCACAAGTGATCGAATCCAAATGAGAACCATCATGAATCTACGAAGCCGTATTGGTTTGATTGGTCTGATTAGCCTTGGTTCGGGCTGCGCATCGGTCACGCCAAACTATGACGCCAAGTTTGGGGTGGCGGTGCGCGATGCAAAGGTCGCAATGACGATTTCGCCCAACGCTGGCGCTGCTCCCGATCTCGTCGCTGGCTTGGACGGCAAATCCGCTCGAGAGGCTCTGATTCATTATCAGAACACCTTCAAAGTCCAGCCACCGGCTGTCAACGTCATCAATCTGGGAGGTACCTTCGGGAGATAAACATGTCGCCTCGAATTCGACAGGGGGGAGCTGTCGTCGTCGTCGTCGCCCTATCGATGTTGTTCCTGTTGGGCTTTATGGGGCTTGCCCTCGACTTTGGTCATCTATTTGTGGCGAAGGATGAGTTGCAAACGTCGGTCGATGCCTGTGCCCTTGCGGCTGCACAGGAACTCGACGGGGCTACCGATGCGCTTACTCGAGCATCAAGCGCGGGCCTCACGGCGGGCAATCTAAATCGGGTCGATTTCCAGTCCAGCACCTGGGGAGGCCAAAATAAGTTGATCAGTTCTGAGATTACTTTTCGGGACATCACTTATTCCGTGACCACTATCGCGGCGAACGCCCAGTATGCGCAGTGTGATCATCAGCAAGACGGGGTAAGGATGTGGTTGATCCAGGCGATGGGGGCCTCTGTCGGTAGCAGTAATGCCGCCTATGCCGGGACCAACAGCGTTGGGGCATTGGCGGTTGCCAGGCGAGCTGGAACACAAAAGACTTGCCCACTTCCGCTTGGACTCATTCCCAAATCGGGGGGTGGCTCACCCAATTATGGATTTCAGGTCGGTGAATGGGTCACCGTCATGGGCCAGAAAACGCCTGCTGCAGGACAGATGGGCTGGAACAATCTTGATGGCAGCAACTCGGCCAGTGAGGCCGCACTCGAACTGGCTGAGCCTGGTTACTGCGGCGTCAAGGTGGGCGACACCGTTGGAAAACCGGGTGCCAAGCAGAGTGTCGCCGATGTCTGGAATGCTCGTTTTGGTATCTATAAGAACGGCGACCCCGGGCCCAGTGTGAACCATCCCGAC
Organism: Betaproteobacteria bacterium; assembly: GCA_009925965.1. Taxonomy (GTDB): domain Bacteria; phylum Pseudomonadota; class Gammaproteobacteria; order Burkholderiales; family Burkholderiaceae_E; genus RFPW01. The sequence continues at coordinate 19,186 of RFPW01000009.1, read as the reverse complement.
AAAACGGGGTACGCCTACACGCCCAACAACTGGAAGAATTCAGTGCCTCAAAACGCCTATGCAGGACAACCGTACAACACCTGCCACGGCACGGCACATAATTTTAAAACGAAGCAACTTTCTTATGCGTCGTACGACGACACCGGGACGAGTGTCAGTGGTGGCGATGGCATCACAGGTCTACGCATGAGTGGTGGCTACAAAACGTTGGCAACCCCTGCGTTGGCTGGTGAACATCAACAGCTTGGGCACAGCCGACGGATCGTTACGGTTCCTATCATAAACACGAGTGCCAAAGTGCTCGACTTTGCCTGCATGTTGATCTTGCAGCCGATGACGAGCCCGACTGTGGACATTCAACTCGAATTCATTGGAAACGCGGGTAGCGCCAACAGTCCTTGCTCCAGTAATGGGGCTGCGAGTGGGGCATCGGGCGCCACAGTGCCGGTACTGGTTCAGTGAGGAATCCGTCTTGAGGATCACACCATGATGAGGTCTAGGCCTAAAGGAACCGCAGCTATCGAGTTGGCCTTGATGATGCCCATTTTATTATTGCTGACTTTAGTAACGACTGAATTTGGTCGGGCCATTATTGAATACAACACGGTTGTTAAATCGGTCCGAAGCGCGACTCGTTACCTCGCGACGCGTGCACCGAATACGAAGACGCCCGAGGCTAAAAATCTGGTGGTCTTTGGCAATACGGCCGGGACTGGACCCGCGCTGGCGCCGGGGCTCAGCATTGCTCAGGTGGCCAATCCGGTCTGGCAGATGCTCGGGTCCAATCCAACGACCAACGTGGTGACGTTGACCGTTCAGGCTTACCCGTTCAAGTCATTATTTACCTCTGTATTTGGCGTCTCGTTCGGTGACGTGACCTTTGGCGATATCAGCGCGTCGATGCGAAGCGCGGTTTGAAGCCCCGGGAGTCAGGCGGTACCGCCGTCGAATTTGCCTTGGTTCTAGTGGTTTTTTGGATGTTTCTCTTTGGCATCCTCGATTTCACCCGGATGCTGTTTACCTGGGGTGCAGCCAATGAGGCGTCTCGGGATGGCGCCCGTTATGCCGCGATCTGCGATGACACCGCCAACAAGGCAAAGGTGCTTCTTCGGATGCAGCGAATATTGCCGCAGATTCAGGACATCAATCTGACCTGGAGCCCCGCTGGATGCACTGTCAGTACCTGTGAGGGGGTCAACCTCACCATCACCCGACTCAACTATCAGTGGATTTCACCCCTGTTTGGGCAGGGGCCGCTTGCAGCGATTGAGATGCCCACGTTTTCGACCTATTCGCCGCGGGAGGTTATGAGACAGGACATCACGGCCGCCTCGATTGTCTGTACCTAGCGCCACCTGGTATCCCGTATGAAAATTGTATTGATCTCGTCGCGTCCGCAATCGTTCGAAGGTCTTTGCGAACACCTTCACCGGAACGACGTTACGCGCGTTGTGACCCGCCAAGAAGGTGGCATCCAGGACCTGAGACTGGTCGCCGATCACGACCACCCGGACATGATTCTGGTCGAATGCTCGGCCCTGGACTCTGGATCGCTGGCCGTCGTCGAGCGAGTGACGGATCAATATCCGCGGATGGCAATCATCCTTCTGGGTGCCCAGCAAGATCCTGATTCGCTTATTCAGGCGATGCGGGTTGGTATCCGTGAGGTGTTGGCTGCCGGTGCAAGCCGCGAGGTCATCGAGGCGGCGGTCAACCGCGTGGAGACCAAGCTCGGCTTGAGAATCCGCCAGCGGGGGGGGCAAGTCATTGCCTTTGTGTCGAGCAAGGGCGGTAGCGGAGCAACCTTTCTCGCCACAAATCTGGCCCATCAGCTTGCATCCGGCGGCAAGAAGGTGTTGCTGATGGATCTGAACCTGCAGTTTGGCGAAGCCATCCTTACGATTCATGATCAGGCCCAGTCGAGCGACATTGCGGCGATTGCTCGCAACATTGGCCGCCTGGATGCCTCGTTACTTCAGGCGTCGACGGTGAAGATTTCGAGCAATTTTTCGATCCTCGCAGCGCCCGAAGACCCCGCACAAGCGCTTCATGTGATGCCAGAGCATCTTGACGCGATTCTCGCCATCGCGGTCGAAGAGTACGACTTTACGGTCCTTGATCTGAATCGCACGCTTGATGATTTGGCGATCCACGCCCTCGATCGGGCAGATCAGATCTATCTGGTTCTGCAGGCGATGTTGCCCTATATCCGAAACGCAAAAAGAGTCCTCACGGTGTTTCGTTCGCTGGGCTACGTTTCGGACAAAGTAGAACTCGTGGTGAATCGCTTTGGTCGTGGTGCCGAGGTCGGATTTGATGATCTTCGGACGAGCCTGGGTCCCAACCGAATCCGCACGGTACCCAATGGGTTCCGAGATGTTGCGGATGCCATCAATCAAGGTCAACCCCTGGCCGCCATCGCACCGTCAGGCGTGGTGTCAAAGGCGATTAGCGATTGGGCTCAGGCCTTATTGCCCAAACCCGAACCTGCGTCTGGCGGGCTCCTCAGCCGATTGCTCAAGTTCTAGAGTTAAGGAATTCAACGCTATGGGTATGCAAGATTTTCGGGAACTGCTCACCGGGCGCCGGGATGGTGCCAAGCCGATCGTGATCGATCCGGCTCCCTCCAACTCGCCGCCTGCGAGCCCCGATAGGGCTGCGGATGCCGATGTAGATGCTTACATCAAGATCAAGAGCCGGCTTCATTTACAGATCCTTGAGCGAGTGGACCTGGCGTCACTTGAATCGATGACTGAGCTTCAGTTGCGCCGCGAGATTAGCACTCAGGTTGATTGGTTACTGAACGAGAACCCTGCGCCGATCAACGATGCGGAGCGGCGAATGTTGGTGCGTGACATTCAGAACGAAATGCTCGGACTCGGTCCCCTCGAACTCCTGATGGCGGACCCCTCTGTTTCTGACATTTTGGTCAATAGTTATAAACAGATTTACGTGGAGCGCCACGGCCGCCTGGAACTCACCAAGGTGCGATTCACGGATGATCAACATCTGCTTCGAATCATTGACAAGATCGTCTCGAGAGTGGGGCGACGCATTGACGAATCCAGTCCGATGGTTGATGCCCGTTTGCCGGATGGCTCCCGCGTCAATGCAGTGATTCCGCCGATCGCGCTCGATGGTCCTACGGTCTCGATCCGGCGATTTGCGGTGATTCCCCTCAAGATGCAGGATCTCGTCAAGGTCCACCGATCATTGACGAACGAGATGGCGACCTTTCTTCAGGGCTTGGCTAAGGCCAAGGTCAATATGATCATCTCAGGGGGCACAGGCTCAGGAAAAACGACCTTACTCAATATTCTTTCTGGCACCATCCCAGAATCCGAGCGGATCGTGACGATCGAAGATGCGGCAGAACTTCAACTGCAGCAGCCCCATGTGATCCGACTCGAAACGCGCCCATCCAACATCGAAGGGAAGGGCGAGGTAAATCAGCGTTCGCTCATGCGCAATGCACTGCGGATGCGACCTGATCGGATTCTGATGGGAGAGATCCGGGGCGCCGAAGCGGTCGATATGCTGCAGGCAATGAATACCGGTCATGAGGGATCCATGACGACCATTCACGCCAATAACCCCCGGGACGCCATGTCCCGACTTGAAAACATGGTGAGCATGGCCGGACTCAATCTGCCCCACAAGGCCATGCGCCAACAAATTACCTCGGCAATTTCGGTGGTGATCCAGGCGAACCGGCTGACGGATGGACAGCGCAAGATCACGAGCATTCAGGAGATCACCGGGATGGAGGGGGATGTCGTCACGATGCAGGAGATCTTTGCTTACCAGCAGACTGGTGTGGATGCACGTGGGAAATCCATCGGACACTTTATGGCGACCGGGCTTCGCCCAAAAATCGCAGACAAGTTACGTAACGCGGGTATCGATCTTCCAGACGCGCTGTTTGATTCAAGCCTGCGCTATGAATAGTCTGCTGGCGAACGGCGTATTCCCCCTGATTGTGGTGATTGCATTTGTGGCCATCGTGCTATTCGTTGAAAGCGCCTATTTGATTTGGAACACCTACAAGGGGGCCGACGCCAGACAGGCCGAGCGCCGAATCCGTGCCCTTTCCGCGGCCTCTGACCGATCAGAACGCACCGCAGTTCTGAAAAACCGGTTGCTGAGCGAGGTCCCTGTCGTTGAGCGATTGCTGCTTAATGTCCCACGGATGCATTTGGTCGATCGATGGCTGGTGCAATCGGGACTCGATTGGACGGTCAGCCGACTGTTGTTGCTTACGGTCGGACTGGGTTTTGCCGCCCATGTGGCGATGTCGTTTCTCGATGCTTTACCGGCAGCTGACTGGACGATTTCGTTGCTGTCCGGGGCCTCACCCGCGATTTTTGTCATGGCGCGTCGTCGCAATCGCCTGACTAAGGTGGTTCAGCAACTGCCCGACGCGCTCGACTTTATTGCTCGGGCGCTGCGTGCCGGCAACGCGTTACCGCAGGCTTTGCAGATGGTCAGCGTAAACATGGTGGATCCAATTGCGTTTGAATTCCGGATCACCCATGACGAGATTAATTTTGGCGTCTCGATCCAACAGGCGATGGAAAACCTCGCCACGAGAGTTCCAGTTGCCGACATGGGCTATTTCGCCGTGGCGGTTCTCGTTCAGCGGGATGCTGGCGGCAATTTGTCGGAGGTCCTTGAGAACCTAAGCCGTTTGATCCGCGACCGATTGAAGTTCTACGGCAAGGTGAGGGTGCTCAGCACCGAAGGGCGCTGGTCGGCCTGGGTCCTTTGCCTCCTGCCGTTTGCGCTGGGGGGATTACTGGAGTTCGTCAATCATGAATTCATCAGCGTCTTGTGGACTGACCCGATCGGAATTCAGTTGACTTACAAGGTACTCGCCATGATGGCGATCGGCGCCTTTTGGTCCTACCGTATCGTCCAAATCAGAGTTTGACAGGTTACTGAAAATGATCCTTTACGGTGTAATCATCTTCTGTGTGGTCACTCTGGTCAGTATCTCGATGATGAGATGGATGCTGCCCGATGCCTCGAAACGCCGGGTGTCTGAACTAGGCGAGCCCGCTGAAACGGCGGATTGGATTCCTAAGATCGTCAGCGTGGCGGGCCCTCTTGCGCGCCTATCCACTCCGACCGGATCGTGGGAGAGCTCGCCGCAGCGAATCAAGTTCCTGAATGCGGGAATTCGAAGCCAGCATGCTCCAGTACTCTTTTATGCGGCCAAGACGGCCTTGCCCTTTGTGTTCGCGGGCTTAACGTATGGGCTTCTCGACTGGTCGGCGAACGACTCAAACTCGAGCGGTCGCATGTTCTTGGTTTTGCTCAGCGCGACGGTGGGTTGCTTTCTGCCGAATCTGGGACTCAACTTAGCTGTCAAGTCACGCAAGCGCGAGATCTTCGAACATTTCCCGGACACCGCTGATTTGCTGTTGGTCTGTGTCGAAGCGGGGTTAGGCCTGGAGGCGGCGCTCGTCCGAGTGGCTGATGAGATGCGGATTCAAAGCACGGCCATGATGGAAGAGATTCATCTCCTCAACCTCGAAACAAGAGCCGGAAACAGTCGAGAAAAAGCACTCCGCAACCTCAGTCTTAGAACGGGCGTCGAGGAAGTGAATTCATTTGCAACCATGTTGGCGCAGACCGATAAATTCGGTACCAGCCTCGGTCAATCGCTGCGTGTCTTTGCCGATGACTTGCGTCATAAGCGTCAGAATCAGGCGGAGGAGACGGCAGCAAAGATTCCGACCAAGATGCTCTTTCCCCTGGTCCTGTGTATCTTTCCAGCGATCAGTATGGTCGTACTGGGTCCCGCTGGCATCAGGACTTATCACATGATCTTGCCGATGCTGAGCGGGCAGAACTAAACTACCTCTAAACGGTCACGGGGCGCCAGGATCGGCCGGTCTGCTGAAGCAGGGCCTCGGCTTCTGCTGGGCCGTCCGAGCCTGCCGAATAAAAGGCGAGGGGGGCTGCCGCGTCATTTGCCCAAAATTTGAGCAGCGGTTCGACGATTTCCCACCCCGCGAACACGCTATCGGAGCGTTGGAACAGGGTTGCATCACCGATCATGCAATCGTAGATCAGCGTCTCATAACCGGTACTTGGAGCGTTCTGAAAGTAATCACCGTAGTGAAAATCCATATGAACCTGACCGATCGAAATGGTTGGCCCCGGAATCTTCGCACCGAAACTGAGTTGGGCACCTTCGTCGGGTTGCAGCTTCAGGACGAGCGCATTGGGCGTCAGCGCCTCAGTCGCCGTGTCCTTGAAGAGCGAGAGAGGTGGCCGCTTGAACTGGATATAGATCTCGCTGTTTCGCTTGCTTAGCGCCTTGCCGGTGCGCAGGTAGAACGGCACGCCGGCCCAGCGCCAGTTGTCAATCTGTAGTTTGAGCGCCGTATAGGTTTCCGTCGTGCTCGAGGCCGCAACACCTTCTTCTTCACGGTAGCCGCGCAGTGGCTGCTCATCCCGGGAGCCTGAAGCGTACTGACCCCGAACGGAGTCGGTCGCAGCCACAACGGGGTGCACGGCGGTCAGAACTTTGGTTTTTTCGGTTCGAATCGCATCGGCGGTGAACGCTGCCGGCGGCTCCATTCCAATCAGCGCTAGAAGCTGAAAAATATGATTCGGGACCATATCGCGAAGTGCGCCGGTGGTTTCATAGAACCCCGCGCGGCGCTCGACACCGACGGTTTCGGCGACAGTGATCTGAACGTGGTCGATATGCTCACGATTCCAGAGCGGCTCGAAAATACCGTTCGCAAATCGCATCAACATGATGTTTTGAACGGTTTCTTTGCCGAGGAAGTGGTCCATCCGATAAATCTGTCGCTCGGCCACACTCTTGCGCAACTGGCTGTTGAGCGCTTTGGCGGACTCCAAATCGTGGCCGAATGGCTTCTCCACCACGACACGACGCCAACGGTTAGGGCCTTCCGCGACCAGGCCTGCAGCGCCGAGCTGGTCGACGATCCCCGCAAAAAACCGAGCTGCGACCGCAAGGTAGAACACGACATGCTCGCCTGTGCTTTCAGTGACCGCATTGGCTTGTAGCCGCTCGTCCAGGCGGGCGTAGCACGCCGGATCGCTGAAATCGCCTTGCAGATATGTGATTCGCGAGAGCAGGTTCTCGAGGTGATGCTCGTCCAGCTTTTGTGCGTAGTGCTTGTCATTGCCGAAGGCGCGCAACGCCTCTTCGATCTGCAGGCGAAACGCCTGATCGCTCAATTCCAGACGGTCGACCCCGATCAGCGAAAAATGCTCAGGTAGCAAACCCGTCCGCGACAGGTTGTAGAGCGCCGGCATCAGGAGGCGTTTGGTGAGGTCGCCGCCTCCTCCAAAAATCACCATGTTGCAAGCGGGTGCCCGGTCGCCGTGTCGAATGGTTTCGTGATCGTGGTCGTGGTGCATGAACGGATCCGTTGGGATGTCAGAAGTGAACGTGTCTGCGTGCGATACGAATCAATGCGGCTCTTGGTGGCCACCGAACTGTTTGCGCATCGCGGATAGGAGTTTCTCGGCAAAGGTGTGGTCCTGACGCGAACGGAATCGAGCATAAAGCGCTGCCGAGAGCACGTCCGCGGGAACTGCCTCTTCGATTGCCGCCATGATGGTCCAGCGACCTTCCCCCGAATCCTGCACAAAGCCCGAGTAACCGCGCAGTTCAGGGTCTTCGGCGAGGGCGATCGCGCTCAGGTCGAGCAGCCAGGACGAGACGACACTGCCACGACGCCAGAGTTCGGTGATGTCAGCGAGATTGAGGTCATAACGACGCTCGGCTGGGATGCTCTCCTGACCGACGCCTTTGAGAATGTCGAGACCTTCGGCGTACGCTTGCATGAGGCCGTACTCGATCCCGTTGTGCACCATTTTCACAAAATGGCCCGACCCGGCTGGGCCCGTGTACAGATAGCCGTGTTCTGCTGTGGAGTGCAGATTTTCCCGACCTGGGGTCTTGTCAATCGTTCCGATCCCAGGGGCCAGCGTCTTGAAAATTGGATCAAGATGCTGAACGGCAGCCTGATCGCCGCCGATCATCATGCAATATCCACGCTCAAGCCCCCAGACGCCGCCGCTGGTGCCAACGTCGATATAGCGGATGCCTTTCGATTCGAGCGAATGGGCGCGGCGCACGTCATCTTGATAATTGGAGTTGCCGCCATCGATGATGATGTCGCCCGATTCGAGGATATGGCTCAGCGCTTCAACGGTGTGCTCGGTGATTTCGCCTGCTGGAAGCATGACCCAGATGGCCCGGGGGTGAGCCAGCTTGGAGACAAGATCTGCCAGGTCTGTGCTTCCCGTGGCGCCTTCGCCAACCAATTGGGAAATGGCGGGGGTACTGGCATCAAACACCACGCACTCGTGATGATCGCGCATCAGACGCCGAACAATATTACCGCCCATCCGGCCCAGGCCAATCATTCCAAGTTGCATTGCGTGCCTCATTATTGTGAGTTGATTGTGAGTTGACCGTGAATCATAAGGGGAAAAGTGTGACAACACGTGAAACGGTTGACTCTCCAGCGGTTGAAACCCCGTTTGGCCAGTTAATGCCAGAAGCGGTAATGGATGCGATTGAGACGGTCGGCCCGAGGTGCGACGGTCGGCTCATGGCGCTCAATAGCTTCGAGAACCGCGTTTATCAGATTGGTATTGAAGATGGGGAGGCTGATCGCAGCCCGGGTGGTTTCCTGATCGCCAAGTTTTATCGACCTGGGCGATGGAGCGATGAGGCGATTCAAGAGGAGCATGACTTTCTGGCTGAGTTGGTGACAGCCGAGATTCCAGCGGTTCCCCCGATCATTTTAAATGGCGCCACTCTTCATCATCATGGGGGGCACCGATTCGCGTTATTCGAGCGCCGGGGCGGCCGCGCCCCCGAGTTGGATGACGAGCACGTGCTGGAGCGAATCGGTCGATTCATGGGGCGGCTTCATCGGGTAGGGTCATCGCAGTCTTTTAAGGTGCGTGAATCCGTTGACGTCGAAACCTTTGGCGATAGGCCGCTGGGATGGTTGGACCAATCAAGCTGGATCCCGCCGGAACTCAGAGCGGCGTGGGACGCCGTCACCCAACTGGCGATGGCGGGCGTGCGTCGCGCATTCGATCGGGCTCAGGGCGTCGAGGTGATTCGGCTGCACGGCGATTGCCACGCCGGAAATATTCTCTGGACCGATACGGGCCCGCACTTTGTGGATTTTGATGATTCCCGAACAGGACCGGCTATTCAGGATCTTTGGATGCTTTTATCGGGTGACGCATCGTCGCAATCGCGACAACTCTCGCAGGTTCTGAAGGGATATCAGACCTTCGGCCGATTCGATCCGCGAGAACTGCACCTGGTCGAAGCCTTACGAACGCTTCGCTACGTGCATTACACTGCGTGGATTGCGCGCCGATGGGAAGATCCCGCATTTCCAGCAGCGTTTCCATGGTTTGGGTCTGTGCGGGATTGGCAGGATCGGATCCTGGCGCTCCGCGAGCAAGTGGGCGCGATGGAGGAGTCGAGGCTCGAGCCCTTGATGGATTAATCAGATCGGAGTCTGTTCTGCATGAGCGCGCAAAATCACGGTCAACCCTTCCGGGTGATGGTGCTGGCTGCGTTGGGGGTGGTTTTCGGCGATATCGGAACGTCGCCTCTCTACGCCTTCAAGGAAGCCTTCTTCGGTACGCACGCTATCGCCCCAACCCCGGAGAACGTCTTTGGCATTTTGTCGATGATGTTCTGGTCGGTGTCGATTATCGTGTCGCTCAAGTATGTGTCGATCGTCCTCCGGTTTGATCATCGCGGCGAGGGTGGGGTGCTGGCTTTGCTGTCGGTCGCTCAGAGGGTGATTGAGCATCGTCCCGAATTGGCATGGTTAGTTGGGGCGTTCGGGGTGTTCGCTGCCTCGCTGTTTTATGGCGACGCCATTATCACGCCCGCTATATCGGTGTTGTCCGCCGTGGAGGGCTTGAGCGTTGCTGCGCCGGGGTTAGAGCGTTATGTGGTGCCGATCTCGATCGTGATTCTGATCGGGCTGTTTAGCCTGCAGCGTCATGGGACCGCAGACGTCGGCCGGTTTTTTGGTCCGGTGATGATCTTGTGGTTTGCGACGCTGGCCTTGCTCGGCTTAATCCATATCGTGGAGATGCCTGAGATTCTTCGGGCTATCGACCCGAGTTATGCGGTCCGCTTCGCCGTTGAACGTCCCGCGCTGGCATTTATCGCGCTGGGATCTGTTTTCCTGTGTTTGACCGGCGCCGAAGCCCTTTATGCCGACATGGGGCATTTTGGTTTGCCGCCGATTCGGATTTGCTGGTTTTTTTTGGTCTTCCCCGCGCTGATGATTAATTACCTTGGTCAAGGCGCCCTCGTTTTGACGGACCCTGCGGCGCGCGAGAATCCATTCTTTTTGCTGGCGCCCGAATCGTTGCAATTCCCACTGGTGATTCTCGCAACGCTGGCGACGGTGATTGCTTCACAGGCAACGATTTCGGGCGCTTTTTCGGTGACGCAACAGGCCTCGCGTCTTAATTACCTCCCACGGTTGCGGGTACTCCATACCTCCGATCATTCTCAGGGTCAGATTTACATTCCGATCGTGAACTGGATCTTGTTGGTTTCGGTCGTTTTGCTGGTTCTGGCCTTTAAGTCATCGGGTGCTCTGGCGGCCGCTTATGGTCTCGCGGTATCGGGCGACCTGATCATTTCGAGCGTCTTGCTCGCGGTGGTACTGGCCCACCAGGAGTCTCGGCGGATGCGCTGGCTTCTGGTACCGCTGGCCGCTTGGTTTTGTCTCGAGCTGGCTTTCCTTGGCGCGAACTTATCCAAGTTCTTTGATGGCGGCTGGTTCCCGCTGACTGTGGCGGTGTGTGTGTTCACCATGCTAACGACCTGGCACCGGGGCACGATGATTTTGCGCGCCCGCAAGGTTGCGAGACCCGAGGCGCGGGATGATGCAGTGGACTTTGAACTGGTGCGCACCACGCGGGTGCCGGGGACAGCTGTTTTTTTTAGTTCGTCACGCGGTGGTTTCCCGAGCGCGTTTCTGCATAACCTCAAGCACAACAAGATTGCGCATGAGCGTCTCGTCTTCTTGACGATCGCATTCGATGATCGACCGCGCATTGGGAACGAGGAGCGTCTCGAATTGCGTCGAGGTTCACACGGAGTCGTCTATCTCACGGCTCATTTCGGATTTCGCGAGGATCCTGACGTGTCGACTGTTTTCCGGTTGGCGCGACGGCGGGGCCTCGATGTTGATCTTGGCCAAACTTCGTTCTTTACGAGTAAACCAACGCTGGTATCGGTTTCTCGCCGCGGCATTTTTGGATGGCGTCGTTCGATGTTTGGCTGGATGCTGCAAAACAGTCCTTCGGTCGCTGACTATTTCCGTCTGCCGCCCAATCGAGTGGTGGAGATGGGCACACAGATCGCCATCTGAACAAGGCTATGACTGCACGCAAAACAGAATACTCGGAGGGGTCGATCCGGGTTCTCAAGGGCCTCGAGCCGGTTCGCCAGCGGCCGGGGATGTACACCCGTACAGAGAATCCCTTGCATATCATCCAAGAGGTACTCGATAACGCCGCCGACGAGGCGCTGGCTGGATTTTGCAAGACCATCACCGTTACGCTGGAAGGCGACGGTAGCGTCACCGTTGATGATGACGGTCGGGGTATTCCGGTTGGTATGCATCCGGAAGAGGGCGCCCCAGTGGTCGAGATTGTCTTCACTCGGCTGCATGCGGGTGGCAAGTTCGATAAGGCGTCTGGCGGTGCTTATAGTTTTTCGGGGGGGTTGCACGGCGTTGGCGTGAGCGTCACCAACGCGTTATCGATCCGCCTCGAGGTGACGGTGTGGCGAGAGGGTGGCCAGCATCATCTCGTTTTTTCCGGCGGTGATGTTGTACAAGCGCTCCAGTCGCAGCCCGCCCCGCGCGGGAGTCGACGCTCCGGTACCCGAGTTCAGGTCTGGCCCGATCCGAAGTATTTTGATTCGCCGGCGATCTCGCAGTCAGAGCTTGAACGTCAATTGCGCGCCAAAGCGGTCTTGTTGCCGGGTTTGCAAACTGTGCTGATTGAAGCCCGCACGGGCCGTGAGCAGACATGGTGCTATGCCGAAGGCTTGCGAGGTTATCTGACCGAAGCACTCGCCTCGGGTACCTCGTCGCATGCCGGAGATGCCCTGGTTGTCCCGTTGTTCGAGAGCCAGCAATTTGCGCCCGCGGGTCACGAAACATTCGCTGAGGGCGAGGGGGCCTCCTGGTGCGTTGGCTGGACTGAAGAGGGTCCAACGATCCGTGAGTCCTACGTCAATCTGATCCCGACGCCCGCTGGCGGCACGCACGAAAGTGGTTTGCGTGAAGGACTTTTTCAGGCGCTGAAATCGTTCGTCGAACTGCATTCATTACTTCCCAAGGGCGTGAAACTGATGCCTGAGGACGTCTTCGCGCGAGCAAGCTTTGTCTTGAGTGCCAAGGTTCTCGACCCCCAGTTTCAGGGCCAGATTAAGGAGCGGCTCAACTCTCGGGACGCGGTTCGCCTGGTCGGAGGCTATTCCCGCCCCCAGCTCGAGTTGTGGTTGAGTGAGCACGTCGACTTTGGCCGCAAGTTGTCGGAGTTGGTGATCCGTCAGGCGCAGGCCCGGCAGCGTAGTGCGCAAAAGGTTGAAAAGAAAAAGGGTTCAGGCGTTGCCGTACTTCCCGGCAAACTCACGGATTGCGAGAGCGACGATCTGGGCCGCAACGAGATTTTTTTAGTTGAAGGCGACAGCGCCGGCGGCAGTGCCAAGATGGGACGCGACAAGGAATTTCAGGCTATTTTGCCCCTGCGCGGAAAGGTGCTGAATACGTGGGAGGCTGATCGTGACCGCTTGTTTGCCAATAACGAGATTCACGACATCGCGGTTGCCCTCGGCGTGGATCCTCATGGTACGAGCCATTCGACGGGCCAAGCGCCCCTGGTTGATTCGGCGTCGGTGCTCTCGGGACTGCGCTATGGCAGGGTTTGTATCCTGTCGGACGCCGATGTCGATGGTGCCCATATTCAGGTGTTATTGCTGACTCTTTTTTGGCGCCATTTCCCAGCTCTGGTCGAGCATGGCCATGTCTATGTCGCCCGCCCACCGCTCTATCGGGTCGATGTGGCGGCTCGTGGCAAGCGCCCACTGCGTAAGATTTATTGTCTTGACGATACTGAGCTTGCGCGTACCTGTGACCGACTCCGCAAGGAAGGACTCACGGAGGCTGCATGGTCGATTAGTCGATTTAAGGGACTGGGTGAAATGACCGCGGAACAGTTATGGGAGACCACGCTCAATCCGGATACGCGGCGACTGCTTCCGGTTAGCCTGGGTGACATTGATGAGGAGTCAACCCGCCTTCGATTCACGATGTTGATGGGTAAGGGTGAAGCGCTCGCCAGACGCGCCTGGCTCGAAGAACATGGCAACGAAGTTGAGGTTGATGTATGACCAAAAAGTGTTCCCTGGGTGCGCCTGTCGTTGCGGTCTCGGCTGCGCTTTCCGGTGCAATCGTCGGTGCAATGTTCCTGCTGGCGTTTACATCCGTTTCGGCAGAGACACTCGGTGAAGTGAACACCGCTTTCAAGCTGATTGGACCTGACCACAAGATCGTCATCGAGGCCTATGACGATCCTAAAGTATCGGGAGTTGCCTGCTACGTCTCGCGGGCCAAAACCGGTGGTGTCAGTGGTGCACTTGGGCTGGCTGAAGACAAGTCCGAGGCCTCAATCGCCTGTCGGCAGGTGGGGCCAATCGCCTTCAAGGGTGCGCTGCCACGTCAAGAAGTCGTTTTCGACGAACGACTGTCATTCCTATTCAAGAAGCTCCACATCGTTCGAATCGTCGATCCCGCGCGCAACGCGCTGGTTTACCTGACGTACGCCGATCGTTTGATCGAAGGCAGCCCACAAAATTCGGTCACCGCGGTTCCGGTCCCCGCCAGCACGCCCATCCCGCTACGCTGAATCAACGCAGGGGCTTGAACCGGATGCGCTTGGGTCGGGCGGCTTCTTCGCCGAGACGCTTCTTGCGGTCCGCCTCGTATTCCTGATAGTTGCCGTTGAAGAAGGTGACCTGTGAATCACCCTCGAAGGCGAGGATGTGGGTCGCAATCCGGTCAAGAAACCAGCGGTCATGGCTGATCACTAACACGCAACCCGCAAATTCCAATAAGGCATCTTCGAGCGCCCGGAGGGTCTCCACGTCAAGGTCGTTTGAGGGCTCATCGAGTAAGAGGACGTTACCGCCTGCAATCAGTGTTCGGGCCAGATGCAGCCGTCCGCGTTCGCCCCCGGACAGCAGGCTAACCTTCTTGTTCTGATCACTTCCCTTGAAATTAAAACGACCGACATAGGCCCTCGAGGAAACCTCGAAGCGGCCGATTGTCATGAGGTCTGCGCCATCAGAAACAGACTCCCAAACCGTTTTGTCCCCGCCCAGGGATTCGCGCGACTGATCAACGTGAGCGATCTTGACCGTGGGTCCAATGACGATTGACCCACTGTCAGGCGTTTCGCGCCCTGTAATCATTCTGAAGAGTGTCGATTTACCCGCGCCGTTGGGGCCAATGATCCCGACGATGGCGCCCGGAGGTACTGCAAAACTCAAGTCGTCGATCAGCAGTCGTTCGCCAAACGCTTTACGAACGTTCTTGAATTCGATGACCGTATCGCCGAGACGCTCGGCGACCGGGATGAAAATCTCCTGAGTCTCATTACGTTTCTGGTATTCATGACTCGACAGCTCCTCGAAGCGGGCCAGTCGGGCCTTACTCTTTGCCTGGCGTCCTTTGGGATTCTGCCGAACCCACTCCAGTTCCTTCTTGAGGGCTTTTTGTCGGGCGCTTTCACCCGACTCTTCCTGTCGCAGACGCTCTTGCTTCTGGTCCAGCCAGCTGGAGTAGTTTCCCTTCCAAGGGATCCCATGGCCTCGGTCAAGTTCCAGAATCCATTCGGCTGCGTTGTCCAGGAAATACCGATCGTGGGTAATCGCGACGACGGTCCCGGGAAATTTATGCAGGAATTGTTCGAGCCAGTCCACGCTCTCGGCGTCGAGATGGTTGGTCGGTTCGTCCAGTAACAACATGTCGGGTTTCGAGAGCAGCAACCTGCAGAGCGCGACGCGCCGCTTCTCGCCGCCTGAGAGATTGCCAATCGTGGCCTCCCACGGTGGCAATCGCAGCGCATCCGCTGCGATCTCGAGCTGGTGTTCGACATCGCCACCATCCGAGGTTGCCAGCAGTGCTTCAAGATCTGCCTGCTCGGCCGCCAGTTTGTCGAAATCCGCATCGGGCTCACCGTACGCCGCGTAGACCTCATCAAGCCTTTTCTTGGCTGCAGTAATTGACCCCAGGCCAGCCTCAACCGCCTCCCGAACACTTTGCGCAGGATCCATATCGGGCTCTTGAGGCAAGTACCCTACATTGAGGTTGGGCATCGGTCGGGCTTCGCCTTCGATGTCCTTATCAATGCCCGCCATGATTTTCAGTAGCGTTGATTTGCCCGAGCCGTTCAAACCCAAGACACCGATTTTGGCCCCCGGAAAAAACGAGAGCGAAATATCCTTCAGGATCTGGCGTTTGGGCGGCACGATTTTGCCGACGCGATTCATGGTGTAGACGTACTGGGCCATAGGACTGTGTCAACGGTGTGTTTGGGATCAAATTCAATGGTACAGCCTCTATACTGCCCCCGCTGATCGGAGCCCCGCGAGTGTATGGATGACCTGTTGACGACTGCAGAAACCCCTGTTCCGCCTGACGATGATCAGTCGATCACCCTGGCACGTTACGCGGAGAGGGCTTATCTTGATTACGCCGTCTCTGTTGTCAAGGGCCGTGCGCTGCCGGACGTTTGTGATGGTCTGAAGCCGGTTCAGCGCCGGATTCTGTACTCGATGGATGCGATGGGCCTGGGCCCGACCTCCCGACCGGTCAAGTGTGCCCGCGTCGTGGGCGATGTCCTGGGCCGCTTTCATCCACATGGCGATCAGTCCGCCTATGACGCCCTCGTGCGATTGGCCCAGACTTTCACCCTGAGATATCCGCTGATCGATGGTCAGGGTAACTTTGGTTCCAGAGATGGCGACGGCGCCGCAGCGATGCGCTATACCGAGGCCCGTCTTACGCCCTACGCTCGACTGTTGCTCGATGAAATCGATGCGGGGACGGTGGACTTTGTCCCGAACTATGATGGTTCGACACAAGAGCCGCGCCTTCTTCCATCGCGCTTGCCGATGGTTTTACTCAATGGGGCTTCGGGGATTGCGGTCGGTTTAGCGACTGAGATTCCACCGCACAATCTGCGTGAGGTGGCTGCAGCGGCGGTGGTGATGCTCCGCGACGGTGACTCGCTGGACGCCGTGCTTGAGCGCTTGCCCGGACCCGATTTCCCGGGGGGCGGTCAAATCATTTCATCGCCATCGGAACTGCGCGAAATTTATGCGGGCGGGCGCGGGTCGATTAAGGTTCGCGCAAGCTGGAAAGTCGAAGATCTTGCCCGCGGGCAGTGGCAAATCGTCGTGACCGAGCTGCCGCACGGCACTTCGGCGCAAAAGGTTCTGGAAGAAATCGAGGATCTGACTAACCCGCGGCCTCGTCTTGGTAAGAAGTCGGTCAGTCCGGAACAACTTCAGCTTAAGCAGACGATCCTCAGTGTTCTCGAGCGTGTACGGGATGAGTCGGGCCGGGAGGCGTCGGTCCGATTGGTTTTCGAGCCGCGATCATCACGACTCGCCCAGTCAGAATTTATCAATGTTCTGCTCGCGCATACGAGTTTGGAAACCTCGGTGCCCTGCAATCTCGTGATGATCGGGTTGGATGGGCGCCCGCGCCAGAAGGGGCTAATCGATATCCTGCGCGAGTGGTGTAACTTTCGAATTACGACTGTCACGCGGCGAACCCAACATCGCCTGGGGCGCGTGGATGACCGGATCCATATTCTCGAGGGACGGCTTTTGGTCTTGCTATCGATCGATGAGGTCATCGCAACGATCCGAGAATCAGATGAACCGAAATCCGCGTTGATGGCGCGATTTTTACTCAGTGACCGTCAGGCGGAAGACGTTCTCGAGATTCGTTTGCGTCAACTCGCCCGGCTTGAATCCATCAAGATCGAGCAGGAGCTCGCGACGTTACAGAGCGAAAAGACAGCGCTCGAAGCCCTGCTCGGTGATTCGAAAGCGATGCGACGCCAAGTGATCCGCGAGGTCGAGCAAGACGCCAAGCAATACGGCGATCCACGGCGCACGCGGATTGAAGCCGCCACTCGCACGGTGGCCGAAGTGCGCATCGTAGACGAGGCTGTGACGGTTATCGTGTCGGAGAAGGGCTGGGTTCGAACGCGTCAGGGTCACGGTCATGACGCCAGTCAGGCCAGCTTCAAGCCGGGTGATGGATTTGACGGCTCTTATGAAGTCCGCAGCACCGACGCCCTGCTGGTGATCGCGTCGGATGGGCGAGTATTTTCGGTTTCGGTGAGTTCGTTGCCCGGGGGGAGGGGTGATGGCCAGCCCGTGACGAGCTTGATTGATTTGGCGGCTGGCAGCAAGGTCGCCTGGATTTTGGCGGCGCCGCCTGACGCAGGCATTGTTTTGGCAACCACCGGTGGCAATGGACTCTCTTGTGTTTCGAGTGATTGGATTGGCCGAAATCGAAGCGGGAAGTCCTTCTTGACGATCGAACCCGATGATGTGTTGTTGCGGCCAGTCTTGCTTGGGTCCGAGGCCGCCGGCAACGGAACGCCCCGCTTTGCTTGTTTGTCATCCGGGGGACGTCTGCTCACGTATCCGGTTTCTGAAGTCAAAGTCCTTCGCAGTGGCGGCCGCGGTAGTTCACTCATAGCGCTCGATGCGGGCGAGCAACTTGCCGCAGTAGAGGCTTACGGCAGTGCCGGAATTCTGGTTCGCGGCACGGGAAGGGCGAGTAAGTCTGTTGAAAGATCCATGAGTGCACGCGAATTGGCGAACTACGAAGGCACAAGAGGCCGAAAGGGGCGCTTGCTCGAGCCGCGTGTGAAGGACGGTCGCTTGGCCCGAATCGCCTCGGCGTCGCCAACCTCAGATGCTTGATTCTCGGCATCACAACTGGGGCTTGATCGGTTGCTTCATCATTGCCACCGGGGCATTGGTTTTCGGGCTGTTTGCTCAAGTCGTCTGGCACATGCGGCCCTGTCCATGGTGCACCCTGCAGCGACTTATTTTCGCCACGCTATCCATCTCAAGCCTGCTTGGCGCGCTCGTGGGTCTCACGGACTCGCGGTTGGGCTTTCACCAGACACAATCTGTGGGATTCGCGCGGCTTGGATTCAGTGGGCTGGTGATCGCGCTGGCATTGGCCGGGGTCGCGGCGGCAGCTTGGCAATCCTTTGGTCCGGTGGATGCTGCAGGGTGTTCGTTGACCCTAGCGGATCGCATTGTTCAGGCGACCACACTGGATATCCGACTGCCCTTCTTGTTTTCGGCGACCGCCAATTGTGATGAAGCAAATGTGCCGCTGCTGGGGATTCCTTTCGCAGTCTGGTCAATGCTGACGTTTGCAATCATTGCTTTGTTGATGATGATCGCATCAACATCAACATCGACCTTGTTCCGAAATCCTAGCGATTAACGTCAACGATCACACGTCCCAGGACGCGCCCCGCCAACAGTTCGGGGGCTAACCCAAGGGCTTCTTCAAGACTGATTTCGCGCGACGCGATCATGTCCAAGATGGGACCGGTTAAGTCGCGGGCCAAACGGGCCCAGGCTGCCTTGCGGCGCGGCATCGGACATTGAACGCTATCGACACCGACCAGACTGATGCTCCGCAGGATGAACGGCGCAACACTGGCTGGGAAGTCCATCCCCTGGGCGAGGCCTGTCGCTGCGACGGTGGCGCCATAGCGCAGGCTTGCACAGACATTGACGAGGGTATGGCTCCCGACGCAATCAACGGCACCTGCCCAGCGTTCTTTGCCAAGTGGCTTTCCGGGCGCATCAAAATCCGAACGGGGCAATACCTCGGCGGCCCCAATCGAACGCAGCCAGTCGGTCTGATCCGCTTTGCCGGTGACTGCGACCACCCGATGCCCCGCCTTTGCCAGCAAGGCGACCGCGATGCTGCCAACACCACCGCTGGCACCCGTGACCAATACCTCGCCCGCGCCTGGTTCCACTCCGTCGCGAGTCAGCGCCTGGGTGCATAAC
>RFPW01000080.1 GCA_009925965.1 Betaproteobacteria bacterium | reverse complement strand
TGGCCTGGCAGCTCTTGTCCGCGCGGGGCCGGGGGGCGCACGCCCAAAATTTGAAGTAAGGGCGGAGTTATAAAAATGTTCACCGCGAGACGGCGAACCCTTGAGTCAACATTCAAACAGTGGTCAAAAACGATCAGATCGAGCGCCGGGGAAAACCCACCTCGTCCATGAACGCCCTGATGGCAGCAACGGTTTCATCAACCGTCAAGCCGGTAGAGTCAAGGACATGCGCGTCTTCAGCAGGAATGGTTGGCGCGACCGCACGTTGTGAATCGCGTGCATCACGCCTATGCAAATCTTGCAAAAGGTCATCGAAGTTAGCAGAAAAACCTTTGTCGATCAACTGCTTGTATCGACGCATCGCCCGTTCGTGAGGACTAGCCTGCAAAAAAATCTTGGCCTGGGCATCGGGGAAGACCACGGTCCCCATATCGCGACCGTCAGCGATGAGGCCCGGAGCGATCCGAAACGCGCGCTGGCGCTCCAACAACGCGGCCCGAACGGTGGGTAATGCGGCCACTTGGGAAGCACCTTCACCAATCGACTCATGGCGGATCATGGTCGACACATCGTGGCCATCCAGCAAGATCAAACCAGCGGCGTCAAAGCGTACCGGCAGCACGCAAGCAATCCTCGCCACAGCGGCCTCGTCAGCCCAATCGACGCCGGCTTGCTGAGCGGCCAGTGCGGTCACCCGATAAAGCGCGCCACTGTCCAAGAGGTGCCACCCCAACTGCAGCGCGATGACCGCCGCCACGGTCCCCTTGCCGCTCGCAGTCGGCCCATCGATCGTCAGTACGGGCACACTGCCGCCTGACGGGGGAGGAAACTCGTGGGAGGCTCCCTTCTGAGAGATCACCACTGAACTCAGCGGCTGAATGATGGCGGCCAGCCGATCAAAGAAATCCGGAAAGGTCTTGGCCACGCAGGCGGGCTCCATAACCGTCACAGCAACGCCCGCCCGAAGCCCGCTGGAAAGAGAGGCCAGCGACAAACACATCGCCATCCGATGATCATCGTAGGTCGCAACTGAAGCGGCAACCAAGGCGGTCGGGGGGTCTATCCGAAGCCAATCGGGCCCCTCACTGACGCGGGCGCCGAGTTTACGCAATTCGGTCGCCATCGCTGCGATACGGTCGGTTTCTTTGACCCGCCAAGATCCGATCCCGCGCAAAAGCGTTGCACCCTCTGCATGTAAAGCGCACGCGGCCAGCGTCATCGCAGCGTCCGGAATCTCGACGCAGTCGAGATCAATTCCCTGCAAGTGCCGCCCGTCTGCCGGCGCCTTCGCCTCGATCCAGTCGGGGCCCCAGGTAATCCGGGCACCCATTTTCTCGAGCGCATGGGCGAACGCAACATCGCCTTGAACGCTATTTTGGCCGACGCCGCAAACGCGAACCGGACCGCCACCAATCGCACCTGCCGCCAAAAAATAAGAGGCACTTGAAGCGTCGCCCTCGACCGCAATCGAGCCTGGCGATCGATAGCTTTGGCCACCACGGACCTCAAAGCGCGACCATCCCTCGCGTTCTACCTGAACCCCAAACCGGGCCATCAACGCGAGGGTGATTCCGACATAGGGCTGACTAATGAGATCGCCCTCAATCTCGATCACGAGGGATTTCGATGCCGAATCAGGCCCTGAACCGAGAACCAGCGGAGCGGCCTGAAGTAAACCCGTCAAAAACTGGCTCGACGTATCGCCCCGGACCCGAATCGGATCAGCGCGCAGGACTGCATGCCTGAGCCGCAATGGCGGGTAGCCCGGTGCGCCCAGATAATCGATCCTGGCCCCAAGGGCTAACAGGCCATCCACCAAGTCGGCGATGGGGCGCTCGTGCATTCGGGGCACCCCGGACAAGATCACTGTGCCGGTCGCGGCCTGCGGATCCGTGCTCGCAGATAGCGAAGCGGCCACCGCGGGGACCAGGGTTCGAATCGTCAGCCCGGAGTTACCAACAAACAATTCCGCGGAAAGCCTGGGGAACGCCCCAGCTACTCCCCAAACCTTTAAGACACCGGGCGCTGGGCGCTCAAGCCGAACACCAAGACGCTCGAGTGAATCCAACATGACCGCGGTGTCGTCGGACTCGAGCAAGCCATGAAGCTCGGTCACCCCGCTGCACAGCGCGGCCAAGAGCAGGTAGCGGTTCGAGAGACTCTTGCTGCCGGGCAAATCGACCTGCCCCTGGGCACTAAGCGCAGGTTGCAATAACCACTCGGAGGGAAATTTACGCAGCACGCCAGGTCCCCTTCTTCATCCGCGTAATCTTCGACGCCAACTGGCCGCCTCTTCAATCTGATCAGTTAAGCGCGTGCGGTCCCCGACCTGAACCGCAGTCTGCAACGCGTTGCAGGCCTCAACAAACTGATCGGTAGCGGCCAAAACCGCGGCCGAATTATCAATCAGGATATCGGCCCAAAGCGCGGCAGAGGACGCAGCGATCCGAGTGGTGCCCGCCCATCCAAGCAGAGATTCCGCATCAGGGCGTTTACTCAGACTCGCGGCCAGCGCAAAGGCGACGAGGTGCGGCAGATGACTGACGGCCCCGAAGACCTCATCGTGCTCGAGCGCGCTGAGTCGGTAGGGCCGCGCCCCGATGGCGGACCACATCGCCTCGATTTGTTGCAATGCCCAGAGATCCGTTTCGGATTGCGGGCAAATGACGCAACGGGCCCCTGTAAAAAGTTCAGGATCCGCGGCATCGGGGCCATGGCGCTCACTGCCGGCGATCGGATGCGCAGGCACAAACCGATTGAACTGTTGGCCCAAATGATCCCGAGCCGAGCTGATCACGGCTGACTTGGTACTGGCCACGTCCGTAAGAACCGCCTGAGGATCGATGCCCGGTGCGATTTGGCGAAACAACCCGGGTAATGCCGAAGGGGGCGCCGCCAGAACCACAAGGTTGGCCGCCCTCACGGCCAAGGCGGGGTCACCAATGACCTCATCGATCAACCCGAGTTCTTTGGCCCGTGAAGCCTGAGGACCACACCCAACCAGATGATGAACCAAGCCCGCTTGGCGCATCGCCGCCGCCATCGAACCACCGATCAGACCAGTCCCCAGAAAGACGACCCGATCCCAAACAGTCGGCGAATTCACCGACCTATCGCGGCAGGAAGTGCGGCCGGCAGTGCGGCCGGCAGTGCGGCGAGAAAAGTAGCATTCTCTTCGGGCAATCCCACCGAAACGCGCAGCCACCCATTCAACGCATAGTTACCAACCGGCCGAACGATCACGCCAGCCCGCAGCAGGCGCTCATAAACGGGCATCGCTGGATCACCGACCACCCCGGTTTGATGGACACCCTCGCTCGCACCTGATCCGCCCGGCGGCACTACCTGGACCAATAAAAAATTCCCCCAACTGGGGAGCCAACGCACGCCGATCGCGTCCAGGCCAGATTCGAGTTGTGCCATCCCTTCGCGATTGGCCCGATAAGCCTGTTCGAGCCAGGGGCCGTCCGACAAAGCCGCCACGGCGGCGGCCTGTGCCAGCAAGTTGACATTGAACGGTTGGCGCAGGCGATTGAGCAGATCGGTCACCAAGGACTGCGCGACCCCGTAGCCCACTCGCAACCCAGCCAGGCCATAGGCCTTGGAAAAAGAGCGGGAGACCAGCAAATTCGGAAAGCGGCGGACCCATGCAAAGGCGTCCGGCCGTTCTTCTGGACGCAGGTACTCGGTGTAGGCCTCGTCATAAACAACCAGGACGCGAGTTGGCACCTGTTCGAGAAAACGCTCGACCGCGGCCGCGGGTAAAAACGTGCCAGTCGGATTGTTCGGATTAGCGACAAACACAATGCGGGTATCGGTCGTGATCGCTTGAAGCATTGCATCGAGATCGTGCCCATAGGACTGAGGGCCCGACGCCACTGTGGGCACCACGATCGAGCGCGCGCCGATAGCCTGGGAAGCCAGTGCGTAAACCGCGAACGCGTGGGCCGAAAAAACCGTCGATTCACCCGGCTGGACAAATGCCCGTGTGGCGAGTTCCAGAATGTCGTTCGAACCATTCCCCAGCGTAATCCACGCAAGCGGTACATCAAACCGCTTCGAGATCGCTGATTTCAGTGCAAATCCATTGCCATCCGGGTAGCGGGCCAACTCAGCGGCAGCCGCCGCCATTGCATCGCGAGCACTCTGCGGCATCCCGAGCGGATTTTCATTCGAAGCCAGCTTCACAATACGGGACTCGTCGAGCCCGTACTCTCGAGCCAGTTCGGAGACCGGTTTACCCCCCTGGTAAGGAGCGATCGCGCGGACATAGTCAGGAGCATGCAACATAGGCGTGACCAAGTATCGGTGGATAGAACGCGATTGAGGCACGCGATTGAGGCGCGAGAAAAGAGCGTGTGGTGTTCGGTTCAGCGCGCCCGAGGATAAGACCCGATGATGCGGCAGACGGTTGCCTGCTCACGAAGTTCTGCGATCGCCGCCGCCACAGGCAAATCGTCCTGGTGACCAACCAAGTCGATATGGAACATGTACTCCCACGCACTTCCCCGCGCGGGTCGGGACTCAAATCGTTTCATCGAGACCCCATGACGGGCGAGCGGTTCAATTAAGCGATGAACCGCGCCAGCACGATCTGGCACCGAAAGGATGAGCGAAGTCTGGTCATTACCTGAACGCCCACACGCATGCCGGCCAATCACCTGGAAGCGGGTCTGATTTGACGGGTCGTCCTGAATCGCCGCGGCAACCAGTTCGAGACCATAGGCTCGCGCGGCCGGTTCGCCCGCAACAGCGGCGGTTTGATCCTCCTGCGCAGCGAGCCTGGCCCCCTCGGCGTTACTCGCGACGGCGACCCGCGGCAACCCCGGGTAATGGGCGTTGAGCCAGTTAAAACATTGGGCGAGCGATTGGGCGTGCCCGACAACGCGGGTGACACCATCCATCTGGCCTGATCGCGTCATCAGATTCTGCTGAACCGCGATGGCCACCTCGCCACAAATCGATAAAGGAGTCTGCTGATACAGGTCGAGCGTCCGGCTCACCGCGCCCTCGGTCGAATTCTCGACCGGGACAATGCCAAAATCAGCTGCCCCAGCTTGCGTCGCCCGAAAGACCTCATCAATTGAAGGACAGGCGATGGCATCCACCGAATCACCAAAGTGACGCCGTAGCGCCGACTCGGAGAAGGTCCCGGCCGGCCCCAGAAAAGCAACCCGCAACCGTCGCTCGAGCGCTCGACAGGCACTCATGACTTCAGTCCAGATGGCCGCGATCGCAGATGGGGGCAATGCGCTCCCCAGCGCCTCATTTTGATGCTGCAGGCCAAGGATCACTTGCGCCTCGCGCTCGGGCCGCCAGACCGGTGCATCGAGAACAGCTTTGAGTTCACCGACCTTGTGTGCGATTCCGGCACGACGGACAAGCAATCGCAGAAGCTCGCGATCGACCCCGTCGATCTCCTGACGCAGATCATTCAAGCCCGGTTGATCCATGCGCTCCGCCATGAATCAGAACCTGCAGATCCGCCTGACCATCCGACGCCTCAGGCCTCTGGCGCGGGCAGCTCACCCGACGCCGGGTCCGCGGAATCCGGAGAGTCCGCGGAATCCGGAGCGTCCACGGAACCTGGGGACTCCGAAGAAGCGGCTGTATCCACAGAATCCTCATCAATCGCTTCGACCGCCGACTCAGCGACCTTTTGCAGCCCAGCCAACTGAGCACCCTGATCGAGGGCAATCAATTTGACCCCCATGGTGACTCGGCTTGAAGCTTTGACTTCCGAGACGCGTGTGCGAACCAGGACGCCGCCATCGGTAATCAGCATGATCTCGTCGACTGGTTCAACCAGAACCGCGGCGACGACCCGCCCATTGCGGTCACCCGTCTGAATCGCAATCACGCCCTTGGTCCCACGGCCCTTGCGAGGGTAATCGGTAACTGGCGTGCGTTTGCCAAACCCATTTGCGGTTGCACAAAGCACTGCAGGCGGTTCAGCCAGGGTGTCGACGCCCGACGCGACGAGCAACTGGATGATGCTTTGCTCCGCATCAAGCCACATGCCCCGAACGCCATGGGCATTACGCCCCATCGGACGAACGTCTTCCTCCGCAAACCGGACGGCCTTGCCCGCGTCCGAGAAAAGCATGATGTCGTGCTGGCCATCCGTGATCGCGGCGCCGACCAGAAAATCGCCTGGATCGAGATCCACCGCAATAATTCCGGCGGTGCGTCGGTTGCCAAAATCACTGAGCGGGGTCTTCTTGACGGTTCCTCGTCGGGTCGCCATAAACACATAGTGCTGGTCATCGAACGCTTTGACCGGCAACACGACCGTAATCTTCTCGCCGTCCACAAGGGGAAAACAATTAACGATCGGGCGTCCACGGGATGTGCTCGAGCCTTGCGGGACCTCGTAGACCTTCATCCAGTAAACCCGGCCGCGATCCGAGAAGCACAGCAGCGTGTCATGGGTGTTGGCGATGAAGAGCTGGTCGACCCAGTCGTCCTGCCGGGGAGCGGCCGCCTGTCGCCCGCGGCCCCCACGCCGTTGGGCGCGATACTCCGAGAGCGGCTGGCTCTTGACATAGCCACCGTGCGTGATCGTCACCACCATATCGGTCGGGGTGATGAGGTCCTCAACCCCGAGTTCAGTGGCGTTGGCCTCAATGGTCGAGCGCCGGGCATCACCAAACTGGCGCCTGATATCGTGAAGCTCGTCGGTAATGATGGCAGTGATGCGCTCAGCCCGGGCGAGAATGTCCAGCAGATCGGCAATCGTGAGCACGATCTCGCGGTATTCCGTGACAATCCGATCTTGCTCCAGCCCTGTGAGGCGCTGCAGCCGCATGTTCAAAATCTCTTGAGCCTGAGCCTCCGACAGCCGGTAGCCGTTCGGGCTGAGCCCCAGAGTCGGATCCATCCCTTCGGGGCGGAAAGCACGTAACCGCGACGCGACGTCCGAACCATCCTCGCCACCAGCCGCGCGCTCCACCATTTCGCGGGCAAGGCCGGGGTCCCAGGTCCGCTCGAGCAGACGCTCTTTCGCAACCGGCGGCGTGGGGGCGGCTTTGATCAACGCGATCATCTCGTCGACATTGGCCAGCGCAACCGCCAGTCCTTCCAGCAAATGGCCTCGCTCGCGGGCTTTGCGCAGTTCGTACACCGTTCGCCGTGTCACCACCTCGCGGCGATGAGACAGGAAACACTCCAGCATCTGGCGCAAATTCAGCAGACGGGGCTGGCCGTCGACCAAGGCCACCATGTTCATGCCGAACGTGTCCTGCAGCTGCGTCGCCTTGTACAAGTTATTGAGCACAACCTCCGGGACTTCGCCGCGCTTGAGCTCGATCACGACACGCATCCCGGACTTATCCGACTCGTCCCGAATATCGCTGATCCCTTCGAGCTTCTTCTCGTTGACCAACTCGGCCATGCGCTCGAGTAGCGTGCGCTTGTTGACCTGGTAGGGCAGCTCATCGACGATGATCGACTGACGACCCGTGGCACCAGCCCGCTCAATATCTTCAAAGTGAGTGCGAGCGCGCATCACCACCCGCCCGCGCCCTGTCCGATAGCCCTCGCGCACTCCCGTAAGTCCGTAAATAATTCCGGCTGTTGGAAAGTCCGGGGCGGGGATTTTTTCGATCAGTTCGTCAACGGTCACGTCCGGACGTTCCAGCAAGAGCAGACAGCCGTCGAGTACCTCATTGAGGTTGTGTGGCGGCATGTTCGTCGCCATACCAACAGCGATTCCGGAGCTTCCGTTGATCAGCAGATTCGGAATTCGTGCCGGCAGAATCAGGGGTTCGCGCTCGCTCCCGTCATAGTTGGGACCAAAATCAACCGTTTCGCGGTCAATGTCGGCGAGCAATTCATGCGCAATGCGACTGAGCCGGATCTCGGTGTAACGCATCGCTGCGGCATTGTCACCATCGACCGAGCCAAAGTTGCCCTGGCCATCGACCAGCAGATAACGCAGTGAGAAATGCTGCGCCATTCGGACGATCGTGTCGTAGACCGCGCTGTCGCCGTGCGGATGGTACTTACCGATGACATCACCGACGATCCGCGCGCTCTTCTTGTAGGCCCGGTTCCAGTCATTGTTGAGTTCGTGCATCGCAAACAGCACGCGACGATGAACCGGCTTAAGTCCGTCCCGCACATCCGGCAGGGCCCGACCGACGATTACGCTCATTGCGTAATCCAGGTACGAACGACGCATCTCCTCCTCGAGGCTGACCGGGAGGGTTTCTTTGGCGAAGCTATCCATGTGTCCGAATTGTAACATTCAGGGGGAGAGGCCAACCGTGTTGCACCAAAGAGACGCCAAATCAACCCGACGGTGAGCAGGGTTTTACATCCATTGGCGGCACGCACCACCCTGTGGCACACTTGATCGCGACATGCCCTTGTGAGGATCAACATGAAGAAGTCGATTTACCTGCTTGGTCTGGTTTCTGCTTTTGCAGTCACCGCCAGCGGCTTGGTTTTGGCCCAAACGGTCAACCCGAACAACCCAGGCTACTTGATCGGGGCCTCCGGTTCCCAGATCGTCAAGAGCGGCACTAACCTGTGCTGGCGGACGGGATCGTTCACCCCTGCGAACGCGATTGCCGGATGCGACGACGACCTGCTCCCGAAGGTCACTGCTCCAGCATCGATCCCAGCGCCGGCACCGGCTCCAGCACCCGCGCTAGCACCTGCAGCCACGCCCGCGCCGTCCCCGGTCGAGCCTAAAGCAGCCGAAATG
>RFPW01000079.1 GCA_009925965.1 Betaproteobacteria bacterium | reverse complement strand
AGGATTACGGCCGCTTTGCAGTTCAGGCTTATCGGGTGCTCGATTGGCTTCCATTGCGGCTGACGGCTGCTGGGTTTGCCATCGTTGGCAATTTTGAGGATGCCGCCTACTGCTGGCGCGGGGCTCGCAGTCGACAATCAGCGAGCGCTGCCGACCCCCAGCGTGCGTTGGTTTTGGCTGCCGGTGGCGGCGCGATTGGCGTTCGGGTCGCTGACCCGGAGCTCGAAGCCGATTGGGCGCGCAGCGAACTTGGTTTTGACTGGTCGGGTGCTGTGGCCGACCCGTCGGCCTTACGCAGTGTGGTTGGATTGGTCTGGCGGGCGGTGGTTCTTTGGTTAGCGTTCTTTGGGATCGTGACGGTATCGAGCTGGGTCGGCTGATCTTCAGAGGCGCCGCACATCCCCAATCAGCTCTCGCCAGATTTGCATCCGGCGTGCATCAATCGAACCACTGGCGACGGCTGCTTGAACTGCGCAGTCGGGTTCTTCCAGATGCCGACAATTGCTGAATCGGCAAGCCCCCATGTGCTCTTGAATTTCTGGGATGGAGTGCGCCAGTTGGGAATCCGAGAGATGTCCCAGCACGAATTCCTGGAATCCGGGCGAGTCGACAATCCAGCCGCCGTTGTGCAACTGAAATGCCTTGGTAAAGGTGGTGGTGTGCCGGCCCGTTCCGAGGGCTTCCGAGATGGTTTGGGTTGCTAGATCCGCCCCGGGCACCAGTGCATTGATCAGGGTTGATTTGCCCATTCCGGATTGACCAACGACAGCGGTCAGACGTCCCGCAAGCCAGGGTTGTACGGTTTGGGCTGCGCCGCTGGGGTCGGGTCCGGGCGCGAGATTGAATATCCGATAGCCCAAGCGTCGATAAACCGCGAGCCTTGGTGCGATGCGAATACTGGCCTCGAGCAGGTCGGACTTGTTGACAATGATTGCGGGTTCAATCCCGGCCTCGTGCGCACTCGCCAGCACCCGCATCAGGAGCGCTTCAGAGAATGGTGGGTCTGGTGCGATCACACAGGCAATCGCGTCGACATTGGCCGCTAAGACCTTAGTCCGGCGCGCGTCGGATCGCTTGAACTCGTTTCGACGCGTGAGACGGGTTTCGATGACACCGCACCCACCGCCTGTGGCCCTTACGACGGTCTGATCGCCAACCGCAAAGTCGTGATTGCGTGCACGCGTGACGCATACGAGTCGCTCGCCTTCAGTGGTCTGCACGATGAACTGCCGCCCATACGCTGCGATTAGTAATCCCTGGCTTTCCGGGGCATTTGCCACGGTTTAGCCGGTTGCCTGGTCGTTGGCGACGTCGCTGGCGAGGTCGCTGGCCAGAGCGTCGGTTCGGGCGGCACACACAAAGTCGTTTTCGCTGAGACCGTCTACGGAATGCGTATGCCAGCGCACGGTGCAGTGATTAAAGTGCACCGCAAGATCTGGATGATGGTCTTGACCATGCGACATCCAACCGACGGCGTTAACGAAAGCCAGCGTCTCCAGCCAGCCCTTGAATCGAAACGTACGGGAGATTGCCCGAACTTCGCGGTGCCAACCGGGCAGCACGTGGAGCTGAGCGTCCGCCTGCGCGTCCGAGTAGGCGTGCGTGACGGTCAGGGGGTGGCAGCGGCCCGCTGCAAGTTGTTCAGGCTCAATGACGGTTCGCATCGTCCAATCTCCGGTTGCGGTGGAAGGTTCTCAGGCCGTCTGAAGGCGCCCGATCCGCAGGCTTGCCGGCGGATGCGAGTCGTGAAACGCGGAGTGCAGCGGGTCGGGAGTCAATGTGGCGGCATTGTCCCGATAGAGCGCGACCAGTGCCCGGGTCAGCGCTTCGCGGCTGGTCATCTTGACTGCGTAGGCGTCGGCCTCGAATTCATGGCGCCGGGACAGGATCGCCCCCAGGGGGCCAAGCAAGGTGGCAAAGACCGGAGCAACCAACATGAAAAGCATTAGGGCAAGTCCTGGCACTAGCCCTTCGGTCGGCACCAGCCCCAGCCCCTGAAAAAACCAGGCTTGCGATGCCAACCAACCGAGAATCGCCATTCCGGCGAGGCTACTGACCTGCATGATTAAAACCCGCTGGCCGATATGGCGGAGCCTGAAATGCCCGATCTCATGAGCCAGAACGGCTTCTATTTCATCCGGCCCGAGTTGCTGGATGAGGGTGTCAAAAAGAACGATCCGACGAGCGCGACCGAATCCCGTGAAATAGGCGTTGCCATGGGCGGAACGGCGGCTGCCATTCATCACAAACAATCCGCCAGCGGGAAACCCGCAGCGCTCGAGCAGTGCCTCGAGTCGGGATCGCAGGGGGCCATCGGGCAAGGGCTCGAATCGATTGAACCAGCGCGCGAAAACCATCGGGAAGACGATCATCATCCCCAGCGAAAAGGCCACCCAGACGCACCACGCCCACAGCCACCAGTAGGTTCCGGCGCTTTGCATCAGCGTCAGGATGACGGCGACGAGTGGCAGTCCCAGGAGCAGCGAAAGCAGCAAGCCACGGCCCAGATCGCTTAACCACAGTTTCACCGTGAGGCGGTTGAATCCGAATCGTTGCTCGACCCGAAAGCGCCGCCAGGCGTCCAGCGGCAGGTCAACAATGCTGCCCAAGAAGCCCACGATCGCCACCACAAGCAACTGCCGAGTGAGCAGGGCCGAGGGGTCAACCAAGCTTGCGCTGAAATCCCAGAGGACCTGCAGTCCGCCAAAGAGCGTCAGAGCCAACAGCAGAGCGGCGGAAAGCAGGACGTCGATCAACACAAGGCGCGTGCGCGCAATCGTGTAGGCGGCCGCGCGTTCGTGAGCCGCCAGGGGGATTTGGGTGGCGAAGGCTTGCGGGACCGAGTG
Source organism: Betaproteobacteria bacterium (assembly GCA_009925965.1). Taxonomy (GTDB): domain Bacteria; phylum Pseudomonadota; class Gammaproteobacteria; order Burkholderiales; family Burkholderiaceae_E; genus RFPW01. The sequence goes on along the minus strand of RFPW01000079.1, from coordinate 5,975 downwards.
GCGATGCCCGGCGACGTGCCGGATCTGGCGGCTGGCGAGCCAGATTTTCAAGGTGGTCGAGCTGATCAGGGCCAGCAGGAACGCTGCGGTCCAAAGTGCGGGCGAAACAAAGTCATCCATCGGAGTTTGAGGTCGGCCGGGAGAGGCGCTGTGAGAGTATTGAAGGTTTTGGGGCTTTGGAGACGTTGATGGTACAGGCGCAATCGAATTCGAGTCCTGATCAGGTGGCGCTAGCGACCCAAAAGCGGACCCAAGAGCAGACTCCAGAGCAGACGCCTGAGGGGACGCCCGAGGGGACGACAAAGCTGACTCCCGTGCGCCCGCTCGAAGGGGGGCTGATCTGGATTGATCTTGAAATGACCGGGCTCAAACCCGATTCTGACCGGATCATCGAGATTGCGTTAGTCGTTACGGACGCCAACCTTGAAATCATGGTGGAAAGCGAAGCCTTGGCGATCCGCCAACCCAAGGCGACCATGGATGCGATGGATGCCTGGAATCGATCGACCCACGGCAAGTCCGGACTGACTGATCGGGTCCTGGCTTCGCTGGTTGACGAAGGGCAGGCCGAGCAGCACATGTTGAACTTCCTGGCGCCTTGGATCGCCCGCGGCGCGAGCCCCATGTGTGGTAACACGATCTGCCAGGACCGGCGTTTTCTGGCGCGGTGGATGCCTGATCTGGAGTCGTTCTTTCACTACCGTAACCTCGACGTCAGCACGCTCAAAGAACTCGCTCGGCGCTGGAGACCAGATCTGGCCAAAGGGTTTCAAAAACGCAACGCGCATACGGCGCTTGCGGATATTCACGAGTCAATCGACGAGCTACGGTACTACCGGGCCACTTTCTTGCGCACAGAGCCCCCGGTTTCAGACAGTTGATGTCGGGGCAGTCTGCTGCCACACCCGCCATTGGAGCCAGCCCAACAAGGCGGCCGCGAGTGCCAAGCCCGCCGTCGTAGCGACCCAAAACCCGAGCGCCCCGGCAAAGTACGACGTCGGGGCGCCGAATGCAGCACCAAAGGTGAGCCATGCGCCGCCACCCAGACCAATTCCCCACAACGATAGGGCGTAGATGCCCATGGGAAGGGTCGATACCTGGTAGGCCCGCAGGCTAAAAGAAAGCACCGTTTGGGCCGCATCAAAAAGGTGAAATATTCCAATCCAAATAATGAGCGGCATGGCGGCTGCAATCACAGTGGGATCATTCGAGTAGGCCCGCAGGATCTGCGACTTGCCCAGCAGGATGGTTGCCGTGATGAGAATTCCGGTCGTTAACGCCATCTGGAGCCCGAGGATCGACGCGCGTCGCGCTTGAGTTGGATCGCCGGCGCCAAGTGCTCTGGCCGTGAGGGTGCTGGTCGCATTGGCAATCGAGAGCGGCACCATGTAAGTGAGTGCGGCGAGGTTGGCGACGATCTGGTGACTCGCTCCGACAACGGCGCCAAATCGGGCGACAAACAGTGCAATAAAGGTGAATGAGGTCACTTCGATCAGGTAGCTCAAACCCGTCGGAATGCCTTGTCGCAGAAGTTCGCGCAACCGATCGGGTTCGGGCCAGCCGAGGCGCAATGGCCAAAGCCCCATGCTTCTGTATTGGGCGTCGTGACTCAGCAAAAAGATCGCTGCGGCTAGTGCGCCCCAGGCCACGCAGGTGGTAGACACGGCGCAACCAGCGCCGCCCATTGGGGCGATCGCGTCCAAACCGATCGACGCGCCGCCATACATGAAGAGTGCGTTGAGGGGGACTTTCAGAATCAGCCCACCGAGCAGAATGGCCATGATGACCCGCGGCTGTCCGAGGCCGTTTTGCAGCGCGTAGTAAACCCGGAACAACAGGGCCGCTGGCAGAGCGGCGGCGATGGCGATCAGATAGCCCGTGGCGGCTTTCGCGACGGCCTCGGGCGGCGCGGCAATGGCAAACCAGAGGTCAGTCGCCCCGATCAAGGGGCAGCCGATGACTGAGAGCGCCAAGGCCAGCCAAACTCCTTGACGCGCCTCTGCCGCTATTTGATCAAATCGGCCAGCGCCCCAGTGCCGCGCCACAATGGGCGCAATTGCGAGCAACACGCCCATCAGGCCGATGTAGACGCTGACGTAGATCGCGACGCCAAGACTCACGGCCGCGAGATCCACGGCCGAGAGACGGCCGGCCATGACCGTATCGAGAACGCCATTGCCGACGGCAGCCACTTGGGCGACCATGACCGGCCAAGCCAGCGTGAAGAGCTGGCGTATCGTTGATTTCACGGGTCGCGTCGATAGAGACGGAACCGCTCATTGCGGTCGGCTCGGCGGCGGCCTTCCCAGACCAGAACCCAGGCCTCTTCCGGTTCGGGTTGAAGCTGCCCTCGCCGGTCGACCACGAGGAGGCGGCCGCACGCCGGGGCGGCCTGATCAAACCGGAGATTTCCAAACCACGAAAAGCTTGCGCGCTGGGCAAGGTCCAATCCGCGCTCCGCAATACAGGCGTTCGAATCGGCCGGCGTAGTCGATTTCACGGCGGCCGCCAACTCGAGGCTGACGTCGCGATAGGTGTTACGCCAGTTGAAGATCGGCATCCACAGCGTCATCAACAAGAACCACGCCAAGGTCATACCAGCACCAGCCAACACAACCGGGCGCCAGAGCACAGGGGGTTGGCGCGACAAGCGCCAGCGCACTAAGGCAAGCCAGCCGACACTGGCGATTACGCCTACGAAGACCGCCGGCCCGAAGGTCGAGCCAAAGGTGGGCGTTTGTCCAATGCCAAAACCCGGAAAACCTGCGGCAAATCGAAGTGACTGTGCAGCCGGCTTGGCGGGCCAGCCGGTCAGTCCGGCCAGCCACCAACCCCAGACGCCGAGCCCGAAGAGTGAGAAGACGGCGACCGTGAACCAGTCGATCAGGCGGGTCAGGCTGCGCGCCAGGGTGGGTAGTCCGATAGCGGCCAGCATTGCCAGGGGTACCGCTAGCGGGATCAACGTTGTTTCCGAAGCGCGGCCAGCCAACAGGGTCACTGCAAAACTCCCAATCAGTAAACCCAACAGCAGGGCCATTGGAATGCCTACTGGCGCGTCAGCCCACCGTTGTCGGCTGAACCACAGGGTGCGGGCGGCCAGTGGCCATGATGGCCAGAAAAACCACGGGAGCGTACGCGTCGCCCACGAGAGCTGGGCACCCAGACTCGCAGGGCCGATTGGCGTGGCGACCCATCCGAGCAACTGCAACTGACTTTGTGCTGAGCCGTCCAGACTCAGCGCAATGGGCCACGGCAACCCCACGATGAGCGTGCTGAGGATCGTGGTCGGTACCAGGGTGCGAACATTGAGTCGGAGCGCGCGAACGCCGGATATGGCGATCAGAAATGCGAGTGCGAATGCCAGAGCGACCGCGGGTGATCGCACCAGGGCTGCGGCCGCGATCGAAGCACCAACGATCACGCCACCCGAGCGCGCCCGGTCGCAACTCCGCATGAGTCCAAAGGCAAAGGCGGCGGTAACGGTAAGCATGGCTGCGTCCGCCGTCGTCTCGTGGACCCGCGCCACCAGTCCGAAGGTTGCCAGTGCGATGAGCAGTGCGGCGTCGCCGATGGCGCGGCCGTAGTTCAGCGGACTCGCCCCAGCGCCAAAAGGATCGAGTGGTTGAGCCTCGGCGCGACGCGCCAAGCCTTCGGTGGCGGATCGCAAAAGCAGCAGTCCGCCAATCAACCAGGCTGCTGCGGCTGTGCGGATCCCGGCGGCGGCATTGATTGACCCCGCGCTGAGAAATTCCAGGAGTCGCGCGACCCCTGCCGCAAACCAGTAGGCGAGGGGCGCTGCATCGGTTACGGGGCTGCCCGCAACTTCCGGGAGGAGCCACTGTCGGGCGCTCCCCGAAAACATTGCGTGGGCGATGCCGAAGCCAATCGCATCGGCCGGTCGCCAGGGGTCTCGACCAACGAAACCCGGCAAGACGTAGAGGAGAATGAGGGCGATCAGTGCAAGACGCGGAAGGCGTCTTGCCTCTGGTTCAGTAACCAGGAATGGGCGCATGGGCCTGACTCAGGCCGCCCATGCGCAGTCGGGACCGACCCCGAAGATCAGGCGCTGGGCGTTGCCGTACGACGTGAACCGAACTTTTGGCGGAATTTCTCGACCCGACCCGTTTCGATCACGCGCTGTTGCGCACCTGTGTAGAACGGATGGGACTCTGAGGAAATATCGAGCTTGAACAGCGGATATTCCTGGCCATCATCCATCTTGATCGTTTCGCGCGTGTTGACGGTCGAACGCGTCAGGAATTTGGCACCGCTCGACAGGTCGAGGAACACGACGTTGCGGTAATTGGGGTGAATGCCTTCTTTCATGGCTGAGGAACTTTTTGGGTAATCAATAAGTATATCGGATGAACGAGTGTCATTTCAAGGCCCAAACTAGCCGCCTCGTTTCATCATGTCAAAGAACTCGGCGTTGCCCTTGGTCTGCTTCATTTTGCCCATCAGGAATTCCATCGCCTCGAGCTCATCCATGTCATGGAGGAGTTTGCGCAGAATCCAGATTTTCTGCAGGTTGCTGGCCTCGATCAACAGTTCCTCGCGGCGGGTGCCGGACTTATTGATGTCCATCGCCGGGTAGATCCGTTTTTCCATCATCCGACGGTTAAGGTGGATTTCCATGTTGCCGGTGCCCTTGAATTCCTCGTAGATCACCTCGTCCATTCTTGAACCCGTGTCGATCAGGGCGGTCGCGATGATCGTCAACGAGCCACCCTCTTCGATGTTCCGGGCGGCACCAAAGAAGCGTTTGGGTCGCTGCAAGGCATTGGCGTCAACTCCGCCGGTCAGGACCTTGCCGGAAGCCGGGACCACCGTGTTGTAGGCCCGTGCGAGTCGCGTGATCGAATCAAGAAGGATCACGACGTCCTTCTTGTGTTCAACCAGACGCTTGGCCCGCTCGATCACCATCTCGGCCACCTGCACGTGCCGTGTTGCCGGTTCATCAAAGGTCGAGGCAATGACTTCGCCGCGAACCGAGCGCTGCATTTCGGTCACTTCTTCCGGGCGCTCATCAATCAGCAAAACGATCAGGACAATGTCCGGATGGTTGGCGGTCAGTGCGTGCGCGATGTGCTGCATCATCACGGTCTTGCCGCTCTTCGGAGGGGCGACGATCAGCCCGCGCTGCCCCTTACCGATCGGTGCAATCATGTCGATAATGCGGGCGGTTAGATTTTCTTCGGCTTTGGTGTCGCGTTCGAGCCGCATCGCCTTGTCAGGGTGCAGCGGCGTCAGGTTCTCAAAGAGGATCTTGTGCTTGGTGGAACTCGGATCTTCGCCATTGACCCGATCCACTTTGACCAGCGCGAAATAACGCTCGCCCTCTTTAGGGACGCGTACCTCGCCCTCGATCGTGTCGCCCGTGTGCAGGTTAAAGCGCCTGATCTGGCTCGGCGAAATGTAAATATCATCCGTGCTTGCCAGAAACGAGGATTCGGGCGTCCGCAGAAAACCAAAACCGTCTGGCAAGACCTCGAGAACGCCGTCACCAAACACCTGTTCGCCCAACTTGGCGCGGCGTTTCAGAATCGCGAACATCAGGTCCTGCTTGCGCAGGCGGTTCGCGTTTTCGATTTCGAGGGTCTGCGCAAGTTCGATCAGTTGCGAGACGTGCTGGGACTTGAGGTCGGAGAGGTGCATGAGCGTGGGGCTCCGGAACGGTGCCGGTTCAGTGAGGAAACGAGGTTCTGGTCTCAGGCCGAGCGAGGTGCTGCCTTAACAAACCCTCTCGCGGGTGGCGTGATGCGGTCACGAGCCAAGGGGGTGTGGTGTCAGGTCACGCGGCCCAGCTGGGGAGGGCAAAGGCGGTCAAAGGGTTCTGTTCATCTTCCAGCTCAGGGGCATCAAGCGCCCTGCTGCGGAAGGTGGCGGGGTGAGCAGCTTCAAATTGACGCTGCTTCAATGCCCCGGATCGTAACGGAAATCAGAGATGGCTGTCGAGGAACGAAACGAGTTGTGAT
>RFPW01000078.1 GCA_009925965.1 Betaproteobacteria bacterium | reverse complement strand
CTCGAACATCGGCAGACCATTAATGTGGTCCCAATGACTGTGCGTGATCAACAAATGGGCTTCGACTGACTCAGGTCCACGCAAGCTCTCACCCAGCGGATAAATACCCGACCCCGCGTCAAGAATCAGTAGAGCATTCTGATTCGTGCGGACCTCGATACAGGTAGTGTTACCACCATACCGAACCGTTCGGGGCCCCGGGGATGCAATTGAGCCCCGAACCCCCCAAAACCTAAATCTCATCGCGACCGAGCCCTAGAAGGGCTTTCCCTGGACATCTTCGAAGCACAAACGCTTGTGCCCTCAGTGGGCCAAATAATCGTGCAGAACACGTCCGTAGGGCAGGGTCATATCGGTCACGATTTGCAATCCACCGACGGTCTCGTATACCGGCAGGTCACTCAGCGGGCAATTCACTGCAGGCGTCAGTTCAAGTCGCGCACGCCCGGCCCAAGCGCCCTTGACTGCGATATCCGTGAAATTAATCCCGACCAATTGAGCAATCGCCGGCTTCCCGTTGATATCCGGGATCAGTTTCAGGGTGATCTGCGTGCGGTCCAGATGCAGATCCACCGAGTGGTCGCGAGTAAACGTGTCGTGCTTGTAGACCATGCTGCCGGTGGCAACCTGCTGCTTTGCATATTCGAGCGTGCCAATCAACGTGTCGCCATTCACATGCAATGAGGCCTTTCCGTTTTTCATTGGATAGCCCCAAATTTCGCGGCCACCGGCCAACGGCGGCGTGTTGTCCACGTACATCTGGCTGACAAAATTGCATTCCTCACCCCGGAAGGTGCAAGGAATAATTTGAGCAACGGCCGAATAAGCGCCAAAGCCCTCGCCGTCTGGCAGGTCAAGCCACTGCACGGAAACCGTATCGCCTACCAGTTCGAGTGGTTCTGGCAATGCCTCGCGCATCGCCTTCACGTCAGACTTATAACTGAGGATCATGTACTGCCGATTTGAAAACCGGTAAGGCCCCCGCGGAAATGTCGGGCTTTGCAGCGGCATGGACGGCAAAGCGAGAACGTCAGCTTTCTTCATCGTTGGAACTCCTGAAAATTAACCGGCCTGATCTTTTACATAATCAAATAACACCCGCCCGTGCGGGAGCGTCAGGTCTGCAATAAAGTGTTTCCCACCAATGATTCGCTTAATCGGCAGATCCGCCACCGGTGCGTTAACATGCGGAATCAGTTGCAGGCGGGCGGGTGAAATCCAACTGCCTTTGACCGTGATATCCGTCAGGTTATAGGCGACCAATTGGCAGATCTTGGGGCTACCATCCACATCGGGGATGATCTTGAGGTTGCACTGGGTCTTGGTCATCCCCTGCGCGGTCGCCTGAACACCGCCGGGCGCGACTTGATACTTGAACCCCATCGTGCCCATGGCCACGAGTTGGCCGGCGTATTGCAACGTACCCGTTAGCGTGTCTGAAGCCACTTCGATCTTGGGGAGCGCGTATTTCTTGGGAAAACCCCAGATCTCGCGACCCGCAGAAATCGGAGGTTCATCGTCGAGGTACATCTGCGCGGTGAAATTAATCGGCTCCCCGTTGAATGTGCAAGGAATGACCAGTCCGCTCTCGGTGTAATCGCCAAACCCCGAGCTGTCCGGCATCCGGATCCACTCATACAGAACATGGCCATCGACGTTGGGGACCAACGGCTCCGGTACCGCTTGGCGTAAAAGATCGTGATCAGTTTCGTAAGTGATGATCATGTATTCACGATCAACAAACCGATAAGGCCCCATCGGATAGCTGGGGCTTGCCGCCGGCATCGACGGCAAATTCAGGATTTGTTCAGGAGTCATGCCCAGACCTCAAAATTGGTTCAAAGAAACTCTTTCTTCAGATCAACGCTCGAACGCACACCAATATGTTCGTAATTGTCTTCAAGCCACTGGGTTGCGCAGGCGCGACCGCGGTCACGCAGCATCGTCAGGAATTCCCAGTCGCTTTCCATCTTTGTATCGGCACGCAGGTCGGCCATCGCAATATCAGCCCGCACCGAATGGATGAAGACATACTTCATCTGATCAAGGAATTCATCCTTAATCCAGCCTTCGTCCATTAGTTTTTGCACAAAATGAACAGCTCGTAATTCCTTAATCAGATTTGAATTAAAAGTGATTTCGTTCAGGCGGTTAGCAATTTCAACCGAGGTCTTAGGTGGCCCTGGTCGCTCAATTGGGTTGATATGGAGAATCACGACGTCCTGAGACTTTGTCTCATAAAACAGTGGGTATAGCACTGGGTTACCCATGTAACCGCCATCCCAATAATGCTCCCCCTCAATTTCCACTGCCTGGAAAACCTGTGGGAGGCAGGCAGACGCAAGAATAACGTCTGGCGTAACCTCACTCGTGTGAAACACGCGAGCCTTACCTGTGCGTACATTGGTCGCGCAGATAAAGAGTTTCGTTTCTGCCCTGCGATCGAGTTCTTCAAAATCGACCTGCGATTCAAGAACCTCGCGCAACGGATTGTAATTGCCCGGATTGAGCTGGTACGGTGAAAACTTACTCGACAGCATTTTCATGGCGTCCGAGGCCATATGCTTCAGCGTATTGTTGCCCAGGAACGGATCAAGCGGGGTTGGCTTGATCGCAAAACGCTGACCCGCGTCAGAAATTGCCTTCCAGAAGTTGTGGAGCGCCTCGCGCGCTCCATCATTTCCCTTGATCTTCCCGTACGCGTAAACCACGGCGTTCATCGAACCAGCGCTGGTCCCCGAAACGCCTTCAATCAAGAGGCGCCCGTCCTCTAGAAATTTGTCCATCACGCCCCAGCCAAAAGCGCCATGAGCGCCACCGCCTTGAAGGGCGAGGTTGATGAATTTCCCCTCGGTCTCGCTAGCTGTTACCGACGCGCGGGGTTTTTTTGAAATTTTTTCAGTACCCATTAGTCATCCTTTGGCGTGAGAAGCGACGAATCAAAATGAAAACAGAAATCTCGGCAATCGAAAATGTATTGCCCAGTTCGATCGAGGGAGTTTCCATCGCTGAGGGCGATGCTACCTTGCGTGACAAAAGCACGCAACCGTGGCGTGGCCTGAATTTAAGTACCCGAATTGTTCCGCAATTATTCTGCGAATGCTCATCGATTATTCAGCGAAAGTCTGTACGCAACCGATTAATCGTCTTATTTATGTCATTAATCGGTGTGTGCATGGCTTTCCAATCGATCGCCACCCGCGTTATCCCCACGTGACCCCCAATGCTATCCTTCCAAGGGTTGGATTTCTGCTGGAAATAGAACGGCCATGTTGATGTTCGTCCTGATCGCACTTGCGATCATCGTCTTGGTTTCTGCAGTCACCGTCTGGATTTGGTTTTCCCGCGTGGGAGCCCAATATCCCTCTGACGACCCGGAATGGCAAGTCCTGCTCGCCAAACGCGATGAGATCGAAAACGATGCCCTGTTGCCCCCCGAAACCCGCGAAACCCTGCGCCGTGAATGGGCCGAAATGGCCGCAGAGGTGCTTCCAAAGCGCCAGACTCAATCCGCCTCGGGCGCACCCAGCAGGCACGTCGCCCTGGGGTTAAGTATTGCCAGCGCCCTGCTGGGGACTGGACTTTACGCGGTCAACGGACATTGGGATGAGGCCGCCCTGCAGTTGGGTTCGGCCAAGTCGGCCAACTCGGCAATCGGTCAGCCCTCCAACGGCCGTGCCGCGGCCGCCGGACCAATGGGCGAACAGGCCAAGCATCCGGGCGACAGCGAAACGCTTGAGGATCGGATCGCCAAACTCGAAAAGCGACTCACCGAAAACCCGGCCGACCTCGACGGTTGGGTCCTACTATCACGCTCAAGAGGGATACAGCGCGACTTTGTGGCCGCCAGCGCCGCACTCGAAAAGGCGCTTGCGTTAGCACCCGGACACCCCGATCTGCTAGCGGACTTGGCCGATACGTCCGCCATGGTGGCGAATCGGACCCTGGCCGGACGCCCTCTGGAACTCGCCCAGCAGGCGCTTGCCGCCGATCCGCAGCACCGCAAAGCCTTGTCCCTGGTTGCGACCGCCGCGATGCAGACAAACGATCTTGCCAAAGCCACGGCTTACTGGCAAAAGCTAAAGGCCACCTTCGAGCCGGGAAGTCCGGATATTGCCCGGGTCGATCAGATTCTCGCCAACCTTGGCGAGGCCGCCACATCCGGCCCGGCTGAGAGTGTTCCTGGCAGCAGTGCTGACAAGAGCGCGGATAAAGGCGTTGATAAGCCCGCCAGCAAAAATTCTGGCGAGATCACCGGCGAGGTCGCTCTTGGCCCTGAACTGCTAGCGGGCCTCGCCAAGAAGCCATTGCCGCCGGCAGCGACCGTTTTCGTGGTCGCCAAAATGGTCAATGGTCCCCCAATGCCGGTCGCTGTTGCCCGCTTTCCGGCCGAGCAGTTGACGAGCGGGCGGGCGGTGGCGTTCAAACTGGACGATTCGCAAGCCATGAGCCCCGCCCTCAAACTCTCGGGCGCCGACGTGGTGAACATCGAGGCGCGGATCTCGTTAGCGGGAACCGCCGGGCGACAGTCCGGCGACCTCTTCATTGGGTCGAATAACGTCAAGGTCGGCACGCGTGATTTGCGCCTGTTGATTCAGTCCGTGGTGCCATGACCGCAGCACCATTGATCGAGGTCCAATCACTCCCCCTGTCCCGCGGCAAACGGACCCTCGCCAAAGCACTCTCATTTGCCTTGCCCGTTGGATCGTTCCTGGAGTTACAAGGACCCAATGGCAGTGGCAAAACGAGCTTACTGAGGGCGCTTGCCCGCCCCACCGCCCGACTCGAATCCCAGATCCATCGACTCAACGGCGCCGACGTTTTTTTGCTGGGCCAGTCGAGCGGCTTTCGCCCCGAACTCGAAGTCCGCTCCCAACTCACCCTATCGCTCGCGCTTTACGGCGCGAAGGCCGACCTGAACCGCGTTCAGTCACTCCTCGATCAGTTTGGGCTCGGCCGCCACGCGACTCATCGAGTTCGCCAGCTTTCTCAAGGTCAAGTACGACGGTTGATGCTGGCCGTGATGGCGGCGAGTGGTCGAACCGTGTGGCTGATCGATGAGCCCTTAAATGCTCTGGATCTGAATGCCATTGCACTTTTTGAAGTGACCCTCGCCGAGCACCTCTGCCGTGGCGGATCTGCGGTCATCGCAACCCACCGGTCAATTCATCAGGCCATGCCAGCGCTCGCCACCTATTGCGCCGGAGTTCTGGCGCTGGGCAGTCCCCAGCCACACTTAGAACCTTTGACCTCGTCGCCAACGCCCGCGACCCACAACGATCCGGGCCCAACCCCAAGGGTCACGGAGCATCCTTTGTTTTGGGTTCTGCGTCGCGAGCGTCTGCTGGCGATGGCGCGTCCGCAAGATTTGGCCTGGCCTTCGGTCTTTCACTGGATGGTGGTCACGCTATTTCCGTTCGGACTCGGGAGTGACCCGGAACTCCTGGAGCGAGCCGCAGGCGGCGTTTTCTGGATCAGTGCACTGTTGGCCGTGCTGATCGGTGCCACGCGATTTTTTGAGGCCGATTTCGAACATGGGGTCCTGAGCGACTGTCAAACCGCGGGCCTGTCGCTCACTTGGCTAGTCACCGGTAAAATCATCGCAGGAAGCCTGTTCATCGGAATCCCACTTGCCCTGTCCAGCATTCCCCTGGCCCTATTGTTTGGTGTCCCCAACCACCTGTTGCTGGTTTTAGGCGGGTCGCTTTGGCTTGGCGTCCTGAGCCTGGTTGCTGGGAGTTGCCTGTTCTCGGCCTTAGGACTAATGGCTCGGCAGGCGCAGGTCGTTATTTGTCTATTGGCAATTCCAATTTTCGTGCCCTTACTTATTTTTGGCACGGCCGTACTTGAGGGTGACATGACCGCTCCGTTATTGACCCTGATCAGCCTCGCAGCCCTGTTCTTACTCACGGTCCCGGCAGTCACGGCCCGGGTGCTGGACCTGGCGCTCGAATAACGTTTGACCGACCATCGACGAAACCCGACATGCCGTCTCAATTCATCCTGCGCCTGAGTTCATCACCTGTCTTCTTTCAAGTGACTGGCAAGGCCCTGCCTTGGTTGATTGGCTCATCCCTCATACTCGGTGCGATCGGACTTTGGAGTGCGCTCTTCGTGACCCCAACGGATGCGCAGCAGGGCGAGGTTTATCGCGTCTTGTACGTTCATGTGCCGACCGCCTGGATGTCGATGCTGCTTTATGTTGTGGCGAGTTTTTACGCAGGCTTGCATCTGGTTTTCCGGACCTCCGTCTCGGCGGTCATGATGCGGGCGATGCTGCCCACGGGCGCCTGGATGACGCTGGTGGCGCTGGTGACCGGGTCACTTTGGGGCAAGCCAACCTGGGGGACCTACTGGATCTGGGATGCCCGTCTCACCTTCGAACTGCTTCTGCTGTTTATCTATTTAGGCCTGATCGCAGTCGCGTCGCTCATTGATGATGAACGAAAGACCGATCAATTACTGAGCGTCTTTACACTTGTGGGCCTGGTGAACATCCCGTTGATTTATTTTTCGGTCGTTTTCTGGAACACCCTGCATCAGGGCGCATCGCTCTCCATGTCGGGGGGCTCCAAAATGGCACCCATCATGAAAGCGACCCTTTTTGTTTGTGTCCTTGCGATGTGGTTGGGGTGCGCTGCGCTCGCCATCGCCCGCGCGCGCTGGCAGCTGGTTGATCGTGAACGCGATTCGGCCTGGACCTCGAGCGTGCTGGCATGAGTGCCACCGCGACGATTGCGGCCTGCGTCTTAGTGACCCTCGTGGTCTTTGTAATCGACGCCTGGAGTATTCGACGCATGCGTCGGGCCATCCTTCAAATCCCGCGGCAAGATCCGCAGGAAGATCCGCTTGATCCTGAGTTGAATAATCCATGATGCTCAACAAATCCCGTCGCACCCGCCTCCTCTGGATCGTCGGTCTGCTGGTCGCTGTCAGCGGTACGGTCTACTCGGTTTTGCGGGTTTTCAACGACAACCTAGTGTTGTTCTACACGCCTTCACAGCTGAAAGAATCCACCCCCCCGGGGCGCACTTACCGGCTCGGTGGCATGGTCGAGGAAGGCAGCCTTGTTCGCACGGGAGATGGTTTGTCGATGCGCTTTCGGGTCACCGACCAACACAACGTTCTCGCAGTCACCTATACCGGGATCACCCCCGATCTTTTCAAGGAAGGTAAGGGGGTTGTCGCGCAGGGGCGCCTCGAGAATGGAACGTTCGTGGCCAGCGAAATTCTCGCCAAGCACGATGAAAATTACATGCCACCCAAGCTCACCCAATGATTCCTGAACTCGCCCAACTCGCACTCTCGCTCGCGCTGACGCTCGCTCTGCTGACAGGCGTCTTTGGGTTGTGGCAGGTCACGCGCCCTGAGCCCCCCCTTGTGAGCCTCGCCCGTTCGATGGCCGGCACCTCGGTCCTGGTATTCAGCCTGATCCTGGCCTCCTTTGGTGCGCTCGTCTCGAGCTTTGTTCTGAGTGATTTTTCGGTCCAGAACGTTGCTGAAAATTCGAACATCCTGCTGCCACTACCCTACAAAATTGCGGCAAGCTGGGGTTCTCACGAGGGTTCGTTACTGCTCTGGACACTCATGCTCTCGGGCTGGACGGCAGCGGTTGCCTTGTTTTCTAGCCGACTCGCCCCGGGCTTTCGGATCCGCGTTCTCGGGGTGCTGCTGGTCCTGCAGTTTGCATTCGTCGGGTTCCTGCTCGCGAGCTCCAATCCATTCGCACGCCTGTTGCCGGCCCCGCTGTCCGGGCGTGACCTGAACCCGCTCCTGCAAGACCCAATCATGGTGAGCCACCCCCCCTTGCTGTACATGGGTTACGTGGGGTTCGCCGTGAGTTTCGCGTTTGCCGTCGCAGCGCTACTCGAGGGCCGCCTGGACCCCACATGGGCGCGGTGGTCGCGGCCATGGGCCAATGCGGCCTGGTCCTTTCTGACAGTCGGCATTCTGCTCGGAAGCTGGTGGGCGTATACCGTGCTGGGTTGGGGCGGCTGGTGGTTCTGGGATCCGGTCGAAAACGCCTCTCTGTTGCCGTGGCTCGCGGGGACCGCGCTGATTCACTCACTCGCGGTCACTGACAAACGCAATGCCCTTAAAAGCTGGACCGTACTGCTTGCGATGGTGACCTTTGCCTTGTCGCTCCTGGGCACTTTTCTGGTTCGATCAGGCGTCTTGACTTCGGTGCACGCGTTTGCCGCCGACCCTAAGCGCGGCATTTTGATCCTCGCTCTCCTGGTCCTCGTCATCGGATTTTCGTTCGTGCTCTATGCAGCCCGAACCGGTAGGGTCGGACTCGGCGGCCAGTTCAGCTGGCGGTCCCGCGAATCACTGCTCCTGATTAACAACGTCCTGATGGTGTCGGCCTTGGCCGCCGTGATGTTGGGGACTCTCTATCCGCTCGTAGTCGAAGTGTTGACGGGCAACAAAATGTCGGTCGGACCCCCGTATTTCAATGCAGTGTTTGCCCCACTGTTACTGCCGGCGGTCTGGCTGATGGCGATCGCCCCCTACAGCCAATGGAAGTCGATGCCGTTGGCCCAGGCGATGCGCGCGATGCTTTGGCCCTTGTTGGGCGCGATGGCGGTCACCGGATTCACGATCTGGCGCTGGGGCAAACCCAGTCTGTTACTCGTCCTGGGCTTAGCGGCCGCCGCCGCCCTCGCCTATGCGACGGTGGCACAGGCGCGCGAGCAACTGGCCAAGCTCCGACGCAACGGTGGATCGCCGTTCATTGCCGATCGCGCGCGGCAACTCGGTATGTCCTACTGGGGAATGATCGTTGCCCATTTCGGTATCGCGGTGTTCGTGGCCGGCGTGACGCTGGTCAAGACCTATGAAGTGGAGCGCGACCTCGTGATGGCCCCAGGTCAGACCGAAAGTCTGGGTGAATGGCGCCTCACCTTCATCGGCGTCGACTCGGTCCCCGGGCCTAATTATCAGGCGGGGCACGGCGTATTTGAGCTGACGC
>RFPW01000077.1 GCA_009925965.1 Betaproteobacteria bacterium | reverse complement strand
ACCTGCGAGCCACCGGCGACGCTGGCGGAGGTCCCCGTCGAGGAAGCGCCCCCAAAACTTCCGGCCACTTCGCCGCTGAAGCCCTGGACGACTGGGGATCGGTAGAAGACCGCATTGTCGACGCGGACGGTTGTGTAGCCAAACCCTTGTGTGTTGCCCCAGTAGCCGTGGCCCAGAAGGTCATTCAGGCCGGCAGCGTTGTAGGTGGGTGTGGTGTCACGTCCGAGGCGGATTTGGCCAAAATCTCCGGATAGCCCGACCGTCGCGATTCGATCGAAGAACCGGTTGGCTGGTCCCCCTCGTTGGCCGCCGGTGTCGCTGTTAAAGCCGGATTCGAGGTCAAAGACCGCCCGAAGGCCGTTGCCGAGGTCTTCGGCGCCACGAAATCCGAGCCGACTTGTCGAGGCGACGCCCGTCGAAAGAATGCCTGAGCGATCGGTACCCGTGCTAACCCAACTGACGCCCGTATCAATCAGTCCGTAGAGGTTGAGGCTGGATTGCGCATGAGCGCTCAGCGGCGAGGCGAGGAGGCCGCTGATTGCTGCGACGGCGAGGGAGCCTGCTTTGAGGGGACCTGCTTTGTTTGACTGCTTCATGCCATTGGATCTCCAGAGAGGTTGGATCGGTTGTGCTGCTTCAGTCGGTTGCAGTGCTACGCTTGCGATCAGCAGTCTGAAGCCGCAGTCATGCCCGACCCCGGGCATTACCGACCTTGTGGACCAGTTGGCAGAACCTTGTCTTTCTTGAGCCACAAAGCCGGCCAGGAGTTGCAGCCAGGACGGGGCAGACTGCGGGCTCTCATGCGGTGGATTCAGCGCGAACAATGGACGGAGTGGCGGATGCGACAGGCCAGTGGAATCGATCAGGTTTTGGCGGTGATAGGGCGGGCGTTGGCAACCGTGGGCGGACAGCCGCTTGCGTCGCGCCCGAGTCCTGCGGAAGGGTTACGCGATGCCGCCGAACTCTCCCCCGAGGCGCGCCGGCATGCGGGTGCGCTGATGCGGGTCAATCATGTTGGTGAGGTTTGTGCTCAGGCGCTCTATGAGGGGCAGGCGCTATTTGCTCGGGACCCCGCTGTACGGCAACTTCTTAACCGCTCGGCGCACGAAGAAGGCGACCATCTAGCCTGGACTCGCGATCGGATTAACCAGCTAGGTGCGCGCCCGTCGCTGCTGAACCCCTTGTGGTTTGCGGGGGCCTTTGTGATGGGGGCGGTTGCCTCTCGCTTGGGCGATCCGGTTAGCCTCGGCTTTTTGTCGGAAACCGAGCGCCAGGTCGAGCAGCACCTGGCGGGCCATCTGGATCAATTACCCTCTGAGGACCTAAAGTCTCGGGCAATCGTGGCTCAGATGCGAATCGACGAGGCTCGACACGCACGCGATGCGGATGACCAGGGGGCTGTGCCCCCGCCAGCGCCCGTCGCGACTGCCATGCGTGCTGTCGCTCAAGTGATGACCAAGACTGCCTACTACGTTTAATCAGGCAAAACGAGGCCAAAAAAAACCCGAGGGGTTAACCTCGGGTTGAATCCACCTGTTGAGGAGGGTGGAGGAGACACTGGGGGACTCGAAGCACGAGCCCATGCGTCAAACTATAGCGCGGGATTTGCTGCAACGCAAGAACCGGTTTTTTGACGGCCTGCTTTGGGTTTTGGGCTATCTGGGCGCGAGATTTGTTGCGGTGCGGATTGGACTCAAATAACTGAATAACGAGGACCAGAATGGAATGTCACGTGCGCTGGGGCGGTCCCAGTGGGATGAGCTTTGTGGCCGAAACTGGCAGCGGTCATGCCATGGTCATGGACGGCGCAGTCGAGGGGGGTGGGCGCAATCTTGGGCCGCGGCCGATGGAAATGATCCTGGCAGGGACGGGTGCCTGCACCGCTTACGACGTGGTATTGATTTTGAAACGCAGCGGAATGGACGTTCGAGGGTGCGATGTCCGGCTCGAGGCCGAACGGGCGCCCACCGACCCGAAGGTCTTCACGGCCATCAACGTGCACTTCACGATTCGGGGACGCCGTTTGCGCCCCAACGTCGTCGAGCGCGCCGTCCAGGTCTCGCATGAGAAGTATTGTTCGGCGTCGGTCATGTTGGAGAAGACTGCAAAGATCACCCGGTCGGTCGAGATCATTGACGATGAGACCTGGCAGCCATTGGCGCCTTCTGCGGGACCCACCGGGGCACCTACTCCGGCACCCTGAGGTGCCACTATTTGACTCATAGCTAAAGACCCCGATATACTTTCCGGCTCACTTCAAAGTTTAAAGTTTTCGATCAATGAAAACCTTTTCGGCTAAATCCCATGAAGTCCGGCGCGACTGGTTTGTCGTTGATGCGGCAGACAAGGTGCTTGGGCGCCTAGCGGCAGAGATCGCGCACCGGCTGCGAGGCAAGCACAAGCCAGAATTCACCCCGCACGTGGACACGGGTGACTTCATTGTCGTCGTTAACGCGGCTCAGATCCGCGTGACTGGCAACAAGGCGCTTGATAAAAAGTACTACCGGCACAGTGGCTATCCAGGCGGTATTTCCGAAACTAATTTCACCAACATGCAGGCCCGCTTCCCCGGTCGCGCGCTCGAAAAAGCGGTGAAAGGCATGTTGCCAAAGGGCCCGCTGGGCTATGCAATGATCAAGAAACTTAAGGTGTATGCCGAAGGTGATCATCCGCATGCCGCACAGCAGCCGCAAGCGCTTGAGATCTGACGGGACGCATCTTCATGATTGGTGATAAAAATTACGGCACCGGCCGCCGCAAGACTTCAGTGGCCCGCGTCTTCATGAAAAAAGGCAGCGGTCGGATCGTTGTCAACGGTAAGCCGATTGACGAATACTTCGCCCGCGAGACCGGTCGGATGGTGGCTCGTCAGCCACTCGAGCTGACCGGTAACCTGAATTTGTTTGATATTCAGATTAACGTGCATGGTGGTGGTGAATCTGGTCAGGCAGGCGCGGTTCGTCACGGCATTACCCGGGCGTTGATCGATTACGACGCAACGCTCAAACCGCAGCTCTCAGCGGCGGGCTTGGTAACGCGTGACGCGCGTGAAGTCGAACGGAAAAAAGTCGGTTTCCGCAAGGCGCGCCGTCGGAAGCAGTTCTCCAAACGTTAATCTCGGCCGCCTTGATCCGAATTGGTATCGTTGGCGGCACGGGATATACCGGGGTCGAGTTGCTGCGTCTGTTGGCGCAACACCCTCAAGCAGAGCTTCGCGCGATCACGTCCCGTACCGAGGCCGGCCTGCCGGTTGCGACGATGTTCCCGAACCTTCGAGGGCATCCCCGTATAGCGGATCTGACGTTTTCTGCGCCCGATGATGGCGCCCTGCAGGGCTGTGATGTCGTTTTTTTTGCGACCCCTCACGGGGTTGCGATGGCCCAGGCGCCCGTATTATTAGAAGCTGGGGTCAAGGTGATCGACCTTGCAGCTGACTTCCGCCTAAAGGACTCCGCGGTGTTTGCGCAATGGTACGGCATGGCGCACACCGAGCTCGGTCTGTTGGATGAGGCTGTGTACGGTCTTCCGGAAGTCAATCGAGAGGCGATTCGAACCGCGCGCTTGGTGGGTTTGCCAGGTTGTTACCCAACATCGGTTCAATTGGGTTTGTTGCCGGTTCTCGAGGCTGGCCTGGTCGATTGCCAGACTCTGATCGCCAATTGCGCCTCGGGCGTCTCTGGGGCTGGCCGTAAGGCTGAGGTTGGTACCTTGCTTGCCGAGGCCGCCGATAATTTCAAGGCCTATGGGGTTGCGGGGCACCGACATGCGCCTGAGATCACGCAAGGCTTGACTGCGATTGCCGGGCGCTCGGTGCAGATTCAATTTGTTCCGCATCTCGTACCGATGATCCGCGGGATTCATTCCACGCTGTACGCGCGGGTCCTGCCAACAGCCCGTGAGGTCGATTTTCAGGCGCTTTACGAGGCGCGATTCGCTCATGAGCCGTTTGTGGATGTCATGCCATCCGGGTCGACGCCCGAGACCCGCTCGGTGCGCGCGTCCAATATGGTTCGGATCGCGGTGTACCGCCCAGCCGGTACGGATTTGCTGATCGTGCTGGTCGTCGAAGATAATTTGGTCAAAGGGGCCGCAGGTCAGGCGGTTCAGGTCATGAACCTGCTTTTTGGCCTGGAAGAGACCGCAGGTCTGACGCAACTGCCAATTTTGCCCTGATGAGTTTGTCCTGAGTCCCGTGGATGTCTGACCTTGTTGTCAACGCGGGCTCTCGGTTTCCCTTAGACTCAGCTTTAACCTTATTTTGGTCTGTAGGAGTTTGATGCGATGAATGCGCTCGTTGAACCCGCGATCGCGGATGCGGCCACCGGTATGCCGGTGCCTCTGGTTTTCACTGACAGTGCCGCGGGCAAGGTCAGCCTCTTGATTGAAGAGGAAGGCAACCCAGCGCTCAAGCTGCGCGTATTCGTGCAGGGCGGAGGTTGTTCAGGCTTTCAGTATGGCTTTACCTTTGATGAAGTCATCAATGAAGATGACACGGTCATGGACAAGAATGGGGTTCAGTTGTTGATTGATGCCATGAGTTATCAGTACCTCGTGGGCGCCGAAATCGACTACAAGGAAGACCTCGAAGGTTCGCAGTTCGTGATCCGGAACCCGAATGCCACGACGACGTGTGGCTGTGGTTCGTCGTTTTCGGCCTGATCAGGCCTCCGCGTTTAGACTCAAAGCGGTGCGGGCCAGACGGCACCCAGAATTCTTGCGCCTCGCGCTCCGGTGACGGTAGGTCTTCCAGCAGCGCGTTGGGTCATGCGCTCACGAGCGAGCCACGCGAAAGCTGCCGCCTCGACTGCGTGCGCAGGTAAGCCAAGCGCGTCCGTAGTGCTGACGGGAGTTGGCGCACAAAGTGACCGGATCGCGCGCATCAGGGCGCTGTTTCGGGCTCCGCCGCCACAGACATAAACCGAATCCGCGCCCAGGCAGGCGCGGTGGACGGTTTCAGCGGTCAGCGCGACAAGAGTCGCCTGAACGTCGACCGGATTTTCATGACCGTTCAGGCGGTCCTCGAGCCACCGCAACCCAAACAGATCGCGACCCGTGCTGCGGGGAGCAGGTAACGAAAACCAAGGCTCGGCCAGGCTCCTCGCCAGGAGATCTGGAATCACGGTGCCCTGCATTCCCCAAGCACCGTCCTCGTCAAAGACCGCACCGGTGTGGCGATGGCACCAGGCATCGAGCAGCAGGTTGCCTGGCCCAGTGTCGTGGCCGCTGACTCCGCCCAAACCGTCGAGCCGAGTCACATTGCCGATTCCGCCCAGATTGACGATTGCCCGGGCTCGGCCAGGAGCATCAAAAAGTGCGGCATGGAAGGCGGGAACGAGCGGCGCGCCCTGGCCACCTGCCGCGACGTCGGCCGACCGAAAATCAGCGACGACGTCGATTCCGCTCTGTTCGGCGAGGCGGGCCGGGGCGAGTAGCTGCAGCGTGTAACCGAGTTCCGGACGATGACGAACGGTTTGACCGTGCGCGCCAAGGCCCTGGATATCTTGAGGCTGCAAACCAGCTGTCGCGATCAATTCGGCTACGACTTCGGCATACAGGTCGGTCAACTGAATGGCGGCAAGTGCCGCCCGAGATAACTCGTCCGGGCCTGGTGTCTGGAGGGCAAACAATTGCTCACGTAATGTGCCGACCAGATGACGGCTGGAAAAGCCGATGGCGTGCAGCTGGAGCGGGGACGCGCTAAGGGGCTCGGGTTGAGACCTGTCGGTGAATTCAACGAGTAGGCCATCGACACCATCAAGACTGGTGCCAGACATTAGCCCGATATACGGGCCGCGCTCAAGCGAGCGACGTGGTCCCGTCACTCAAAGCGGGCGAGCCGGGGCGCTGACAGCAGGGCGATGCGGCGCATGTGCTTATCGACCTGGCTGCGGAATTGCGCTTGTTCGACCGAAGATACGGCCGCGGAAGTGGGCAGCGCGACCTTTAATGGATCAACATTAGTCCCGTCTACTAGGAATTCGTAGTGCAGATGGGGCCCGGTTGCCCAGCCTGTCGACCCCACGAATCCAACAAGATCCCCCTGGCTGATTCGGCTCCCAGGCCGCAGCCCGGGACCGAAGCCACTCAGGTGGGCATAAAGAGAGACGGTCTTGTTGGGATGCTTGATCGAGAGCACGTTGCCGTATCCGCCCTTACGCCCGACTGCATCCACCACGCCGTCGGCAACAGCACGCACGCGGGTGCCACTGGGCGCGGCATAGTCAACCCCACGGTGGGCTCGCCAGTCGTGATGAATCGGGTGGAGACGGGACTCCGAAAAGCCGGACGAAACCCGTGAGTATTCGAGCGGTGAGCGCAGGAATGCTTTGCGAATGCTGCGGCCTTGCGCGTTGTAGTAGTCGCCGCGGCCGTTGCCACGGTCAAACCAGACAGCCTGGATCTTACGATTCTGGTGAACCATTTCGACGGCTAGGACGCGCCCGACGACAGGGGCATCCAGGCCGTCCGCGACCCTGAGGGACTCCCAGGTCACGCGCACTGAATCACCGCGACGCAAATCGCGGTGGAAGTCGAGGTCACCGCCAAGAATTTCAGCCACCTGCGTGGCAACCGCATCGGGGATACCTGCTTCGTCAGTCGCCGAGAACAGGGAAGAGCGGATTTCAAAACCGCGCATCTCGAGTGTGCGTTCAATCTGAACCCCCTCGTCTCTGGCGACAAAGGTGGGCTTGTCTTGTTCGCTGCTCGCGGTGCGGGTGATTAAGACCCGACGGGCGGCAGAGAGCTTCGCTTCGCCGCCGAGTTCGTTCGTTCCATCGGCACCTTTAGCCCCGTCGACACCGTCAACAAGGGCCCAGAACCGGCGGATTTGCCCCGATCCGTCAAGTTCTGCGGCGACCGTGCGGCCGGGGCGAAGCTGGAGCAACTGGCGAGCAGCCCGATCTTTCCGGGCAAACGCCAAAAATGCCGGGTCCTGAGCGCCCAAACGCTGAAGGATCAGGGAGAGCGTGTCCCCCCGCTGAATGCGTTCCTGACGATGAAAAATTCCGTGATCGCTCGCGCCGATGACGGTCGACTCCAGCGCAACACTTTCTACAATGGCCGTTTGATTCGGCGCATCAATACCCATCGAGGCCGGCGCAATGGAGAATGCGGTCGCGGCGCCCAACGAGCAGATGACCAGAGCGGCCAGCGAGATACGTTGCTTACGGGTCAGTTCAATCACTAGGCGATGGGTCGAAAGTTTGAGTCGAAAATTGGACGAACGAATTAACGGTTCAGATTGGGCGAAACCCAAATGACTGCGGATAATAGCCGAAAAGAATAGAAGAATGACAATTCGTCAGCCTGAATGTCTAGACCCTAGTCCATCAAACCTCGAACTTCACGGAGCATCATGATCGAGCATTCTTCAATGCCCATACCCGATTCGGTCCAGGCCGCCATGGATGTGGCTCGTCGTGGGGCGGACGAATTGTTGGTGGAATCGGAGTTTGCGCGCAAGCTCGAACGTAGTGCCCGCGAGCACAAACCGCTTCGGATCAAGCTGGGTCTGGATCCGACCGCACCCGATTTGCATCTGGGGCATACGGTGGTGCTCAATAAGATGCGCCAGCTACAGGATCTGGGACACACGGTCATTTTCCTGATCGGTGATTTCACGGCGACGATCGGCGACCCGTCGGGGCGCAACACCACACGACCGCCGCTCACGCGCGAGCAAATTGAAGCCAACGCGGCTACGTACTATCGGCAGGCCAGTCTGGTGCTCGATCCGCAGCGCACCGAGATTCGTTACAACTCGGAGTGGTCGGACGCCTTGGGGGCGCGCGGCATGATCCAGTTGGCCGCTCGCTACACACTGGCGCGCATGCTGGAGCGGGAAGACTTCACTCGGCGTTACCGGGGCGGCGTGCCGATCTCGGTGCACGAGTTGCTCTATCCGTTGATGCAGGGCTATGACTCGGTGGCGCTGCAGTCGGACCTCGAGCTCGGGGGGACGGACCAGAAATTCAATTTGCTGGTGGGTCGTGAACTGCAAAAAGAATACGGTCAGGAGCCGCAGTGCATTCTGACCATGCCATTGCTCGTCGGTCTTGACGGGACCGACAAGATGTCGAAGTCCAAGGGCAACACGGTCGGCATCACGGATGCGCCCGGGGAAATGTTTGGCAAGGTGATGTCGATTTCAGATGTTCTGATGTGGAACTGGTATGAGTTGCTTTCGTTTGAGTCGCTGGCTTCGATCGAACAGTTGCGCAACCAGGTGGACGCGGGCCTGAACCCACGGGATGTGAAGTGCCGCTTGGCCCGCGAGATCGTTGCGCGATTTCATTCCCCTGCGGCCGCTGACCAGGCTGAGGAAGCGTTCAATGCGCGTTTTCGGGGTAATGCGATTCCCGAGGACCTGCCGGAAGTCAGATTGGTCGGCGCGCCGCTTGGGGTCCAGCAACTCTTGCGCGATGCGCAACTGGTGACCTCCGGTACGGAGGCACAGCGGGCGATTGAGCAGCGTGGCGTTAAGGTCGATGGGGTTGTGGTCGAGGATCGCGCCCTGCGTCTTGAGGCCGGTACTTACGTGGTGCAGATCGGTAAACGGCGCTTTGCTCGCGTCATCTTGACGCCATGAGGGCGCTCGAGCTGACGTTGGTCCGCCACGGCGAGACCGCCTGGAACGCGATTCGACGGATTCAGGGGTCAATTGACATTGAACTGAATGCGAACGGACAGTTGCAGGCGGCCGCGATTGGGCAGGCCCTCGCACGACGTCATTCGCGACTTCATTCGCGACTTCATTCGCCGGGGCAGGATCATGATCAGGATCAGGGTCAGAACCAGGATCAGCGCTCGGGCCAGGCTGAGCGTTTTCACCGGTTGATTTCCAGTGACCAGACCCGGGCGGCCCAAACGGCGGCGGCGATCGCGCAGGCAACAGGTCTGGAGCTGACCTTTGACCCGGAGTTGCGCGAGCGCCGATATGGGCTGTTTGAGGGCCAGGGGTACGACGACATTGAGACCCGCTG
>RFPW01000076.1 GCA_009925965.1 Betaproteobacteria bacterium | reverse complement strand
TGCGTCTTCAATTTGCGCAACCCACTTCGCCAGAGGTCCAAACATCTGCCGGTAGTCCACTTCCTGGAACGCCTCCCGATCTGTGGCGGATCGGGCGATCTGGCCCACGAACAGGATCATGGGTGTTGAATCCTGAAACGCCGTGTGTATTCCAATCGAGGCGTTCGTTGCACCCGGGCCACGGGTCACAAAACAGATGCCCGGGCGCCCGGTTAATTTGCCCCATGCCTCGGCCATATAGGCAGCGCCGCCCTCTTGACGACAGGTCACCAGACGGAACCGGTCTTCGACATCATGCAAGGCGTCCAGGACCTGGAGGTAGCTTTCGCCGGGGACCCCGAATCCCGTATCGGCGCCGTGTGCCAGCAGCGAATCAACGAGGGCTTGAGCGCCCCGTGCGAGGAACAGTCATTTGAGCTCCAGAATGACGATGAGTAGTTCGGAATCAGCTATTGTGACTGCCTTCGAACGGGAATTTCTTCGAACAGGAACTTTCATGAATACCCCACTGTCAATCAAAACGCTCGAAACAGCGATTCTGGGTGGCGGCTGTTTTTGGTGCCTTGAAGCAGTCTTTCTGGAGGTCGAGGGCGTGCACTCGGTGGTGTCAGGGTATGCCGGCGGGCAGGTCCCGAACCCCTCTTACGAACAAGTGTGTGGCAAACGCACCGGGCATGTTGAAGTCGTTCGGGTTGAATTTGATCCGGTGCGGATCTCATTCACCGAATTGCTTGAGATTTTTTTCGTGATCCATGATCCGACGACGATGGATCGTCAGGGTGCCGATTCAGGTCCGCAGTATCGGTCAGCGATCTATGCGACCTCATCAGAGCAACTGGAACAATCGCGCGCAATGATCACACAATTCAATACGGATCGGGTGTTCAGTGCAACCGTCGTCACGCAGATCGGATTGCTGGGCCAGGGTGCCGACCGCTTTTGGCCGGCTGAGCCGGAACATCAGCGCTACTTCGAGCGCAATCCGTATCAGGGTTATTGCACCTATGTGGTCGCACCGAAAGTCGAGAAGTTCCGCCAGACTTTTGCCCGCCGGCGGCGTCGGATTCCACTCTAGATCGGTCGATTCAGCTGCCGATTCAGCGGTCGATTGATCGGTCTACAGAGCGTCTATTCACCGATCGGCTAATCGTCGCGGCCAATCAGTACGGCACCCAGGCGTTCAAGTTCGGCCGCCGCCGTGGCCGCGACTTCGATTGGGGTTTCACATTGCATGGGTGCTATTTCGACCGCACAGCCCTCGATTCGCTGACCGTCTCCGCTGCCACCGCCCTCATCATCAAGCTCGCTTTCATTCATGGCTTCGGGGTGCGGTGCGCCGGCCCTGAAGACCTGAACCGCCACCACGGGGCCCATCTCATTGGCAAGTTCCATGACCCGTGCCCGAACCACGCCCGCACTGGATCCGTGGCGCGAGGGTCGAGATTTCATCTCGGAAACCATTCTGCGTAGGGTACGCTCGCGCTCGCTCGTCGCTGCCGCACGAACCGCTTCGAAAAAGGGGAGAGGCCAGGGGCCGATTCGAACAGAACGCCCGGTTGCCCGCGCTAGCGCCAGTCCGAACGAAGTCTGCCAAGGCACAAAGCGCTCCAGGCGGTCCTGTTGGGCCTCACCAGGTCGCTCAAACGGGTCGGGGTCGGATGCGCGCTGGATCACTGCGAACACCATGATGGCCGTCTCCGGCATCAGTGCATCCTCGGGCCGCTCCTCATCGCCCCGCTCGGGTTCCAGCCCTGGCATGTCTGCATTGCTCAGTGCTGCTGACGCGAGATCGCTGACGAGTGCCTCTCCATCGAGCCAGTCGTAGCGTCCAAACCGCTCTGCCGGCATCAATGCCGGGAGTAGAACGATTTGTACATCGCGCACGATGCCAGAATCTAGAAAGGCTTCAGAGAGCGTGTGAACGGCGACATCGGACAGCCGGTTTGGGAACGGTGTGCCGGCTTCCTGAGGCGAAACGGGGACACCGAACAGGCGCGCTTTGATGGGTATGGGTTGCGCACCGCGCCGCCGGGCCGGAACTTCACCTGCCGGGACGCTAGTGAACGCGGACTCAACAAGGCTGCGCAGCAGCGCAAGACCCGGCATCCCGTGCGAGGCCCAAACCTCGCCAATCGCGCGTTCCAATAAGTCGCTCTGTGGGGGATCGCTGGCGACCAGATCGCCAAGGACCATCTCCACCATGGCCCACATCGAGGTGTTGTTCGGATCCTCGGTCAGGGTACCGATGCAATCGACCAGGGTGCGATACCGACGCAGCCGTCCGATCGGTCCGAATGTCGCTGCGGCGAGTGGGAAAAGTAAGGATCGACGGGCCATCGTAGATTGCGAGGTTTGGCTAGGGAGCGAGTCGTTCGATCTGCCAGGAATCAGCAGAATCGAGCGTACGGAAAAAACGCAGGCGATCGTGCAATCGGGAAGGTCGGCCCTGCCAGAATTCGATCGAGTGCGGCCGAACGCGATAGCCCCCCCAGTGCGGTGGGCGTGGGGGATTTTCACCGAATCGGGATCGAACTTCAGCCTCGCTTGCTTCGAGAACCTGTCGGTTTGGGATGACCTGACTTTGGGGCGAGGCCCAAGCACCTAATCGGCTTCCGAGTGGGCGCGAGGCAAAGTAAAGGTCGCTCTCGGACTCGTCGATCTGGTAGGCGTCCCCTTCGATTCGGATCTGGCGCTCCAGGTCGGCCCACCAGAACACGAGCGCTGCATGAGGACACGCCGCAAACTCGTGCCCCTTGCGGCTGCCGTAGTTGGTGAAAAAGGTGAATCCGCGGCGGTCGACCCCCTTGAGTAAGAGAATCCGGGCGGACGGCCGCGAATGAGCGTCGACGCTGACCACCGTCATGCCATTGGGCTCCGGAATCTGGGCGGCGACTGCGTCATCGAACCAGCTTTGAAAGAGCGCAATGGGGTCTTGGCCGGCTGTCGATTCGTCAAGCGCAGCCATTCGGTAGTCTTTACGCAGGTCGGCGATCGAAGAATTCGTGTTCATCGTGATTGCCGTGTTAATCCAGTCGGACGCCAGTCCGTTGGACGATCGGGCCCCACTTTGTCGCTTCATCACGCATCATTCGGGCGAGGCGATCGGGTGGCCCACCCAGGATTTCCATGCCAGCGCCGTGGAGACGCGCGCGAACCTCGGGTTGGGCGAGGGCCGCATTGATTTCAGTATTGAGTTTTTGAATGACCTCTCGGGGCGTGCCGGCGGGCGCGACGATGCCATTCCAGAGCGGCGCGATGACGCGTGGTAGGCCACTCTCGGCCAGCGTGGGCAGATCTGGTAGAGCACTGCTGCGGGTTTCATCCGCGCTGGCCAGAATCTTCAGCCGACCCGCTTTGGCCTGCGTTTGGACGTTCGAGAGTGCCGTGAACAGTGCGTCAACATCACCGCTGATCAGTGCCTGAGTAGCCGCTGGACCACCACCATAAGGAATATGGACGATGAATAGCCCGGCTTCGGCCTTGAGCAACTCCATCGATAGATGGGAGGCACTGGCATTGCCAACCGATGCATAGTTCAAGCGCCCCGGACTCGTGCGGACCTGCGCGATCCACTCACGCACAGTTCCGGGCGAATCGGTTTTGACCGCGAGAACATGAGGCTGTGCCACCGTGGCAATGATGGGTTCGAATGACTTGAATGGATCATAGGTCAGCTTCGAGAACAACAATGGCGCAGTTGCCAGCGGACCGTTAAAGCCAACGAACAAGACGTGCCCGTCGGATGGTGCACGCGCAACCTCGGCCGCGGCGATGGTTCCTCCCGCCCCGGGTCGATTCTCAACCAGAACCGGTTGGCCCAGGCGCTCGCGTAAGGCCTCGGCTAGAACACGCGCGCCGATATCAACCGAACTGCCCGGCGGCGTTGGAATCAGCAAGCGGACAGGTTTGGAAGGGAAGGTCGGGGCTGTGCCGACCGTTTGCGCGCCGGCGATATGCCACCCACCAAGCCCTGCGATGATCGTCAGGGTCGTCAATAGCCAGAGACTTAACCGAATCATGATCGTAGGCCGTGCAAGGAGAGAGAAAATCCGAATTCGGCTGATGCAATGAGCTTAACGCATTGTTGGGTTGACGATTAAGATGATGAAAACCGACATAGGGCCCGTAATGTCAGAGGTCTTCTCTCTGCGGCGCCGTTTGGCGCTGGCTGTGGCGCTGATTGGTGCCGTCTTGCTGCACGGGCTGGCGCTGGGCGGACTCATTTGGTTTTCGTCCGATTCCGATGCTTCAAGGCCCCTCGCGGCGCTTGACTTGCATTGGATTTCAATCGTCGCGCCAGCGGGACCAGCTGAGTCCCCGAACGGTGCGGAACCTCAGGTAAATCCTGCCTCGATGCCTCAGCCAATCAACCCGGAACCGGCTGCCTTTGCACAGGCAGATCCTGAGGGCTCGGTGTTGCCGGTCGTGGGGCCTGTGATCGAAACGGCGGCAGGGTCGGCGATGGAGCCCATGAATGAGCCCAAGGATGAGCCCTTCAAGGAGCAGGTGAAGGAGCCAGTAAAGGAGCCGGTAAAGGAGCAGGTGAAGGAGCCAGTTATCTTGGCAGCCACCGTAGCGGCTCCCTTCGCGGCCCCCTCTGCAGCGCCAACGGAGCTCCGCTTGGCTGCCACCCATCCAGAGCCCCCTCACCGGGTGCAGGTGGCGATACCCGAGGCGAGTCGACGGGCATTCGATGTCTATCTCGGCGACTTTTCACTGGGGCAAAGGGTGGCCGCGATGGACTATTTGTTTGAGTCCGACGGGGCGCACTATCGGTTGCGCACCGAAGGTCGGGCGACGGGCGTGATGGCGATGTTGTATGGGGGGCTGCTGACTCAGGATAGTCGGGGGCGCGTTGGCCCCGAGGGATTCCTGCCGGAGCGCTACGCTGAACGCCGGGGTGAGCGGCCTGCGCGGGTGGTGAGTTTCGATCGAACGACGGGGCTGGCGGAGGCGGATGATGGTTCCACTCAACCCTTGCAGGCAGGCGTGCAAGACCAGTTGAGTGCGATCTGGCAACTGGCGCTGATTGCCCGGATGACTCCATCGCAATTGGCGGTCGGACACGAGCTCCATTGGCCAATCGCCCGTGGCCGCCGGGTTCATTCAATGCGGATTGTTTCGCTGGGAGAGGAGACCTTACAACCCAGCCACAGTGCTCCATTGCGGACTCTTCACCTTGCGCTGACCTCCGCGACAGCGTCTGACGATGGCCGATTAGATGTCTGGTTGGCGACCGACGATGCGATGCAGCCCATTCGGATGAAGATGGCCTCGGCGCAGGGCCTGGTCCTCGATCAAGTATTCCGCTTCCCGAAACATCACTAAATCCCAGAAAAATGACGAAATCAATGACTGCTGACCCTGCAACCGCCGGCCCCGAACTTCGCCTCGCAGTCGTTCCGGTGACACCCTTCACCCAAAACTGTTCCGTTGTCGTGTGTGCTCGAACCGGTCAGGCGGCCGCGGTCGACCCGGGTGGCGATCTGGATGCGATTGACGAAGCGCTCGCGCAAACGGGTGGCCGATTGGTCAAGGTCATGCTGACACATGGGCATATCGACCACTGCGGGCAGGCGGCTGAATATGCTCGCCGTCACGGCGTCCCCATTGAGGGGCCTCATCGGGACGACGCATTCTGGATCGATCAGTTGCCGGCTCAGGGTCGAATGTTTGGATTCCCCACCCTGGACGCATTTACGCCCGACCGCTGGCTCGAGGATGGGGATCGGGTACAGGTCGGCGATCTCGATTTTCAAGTGATCCACTGCCCTGGGCATACGCCGGGGCATGTCGTATTTTTTCATGCGACGAGCCGATTGGCGATTGTCGGGGACGTTCTGTTTGAAGGATCGATCGGGCGCACTGATTTCCCACGGGGCAATCACGCCGCACTGATTCGTTCAATTCGCGAGGGGCTTTTCCCCTTGGGAGACGATATCGATTTCGTACCCGGGCATGGGCCGATGTCGACCTTTGGCGCCGAGCGCCGCTCCAACCCCTACGTGAGTGACGCGGCTCTGGGGGTCTAGCGGCTCAGCGCTTTGGAGTCTTTCAGCGAAACAATCTGATTAAAGACCGGCATCTCAGGGCGGTGGTCCATACGGTCAGCGACAAAATAGCCATGACGTTCAAACTGGAATCGTTGCTCGCGATCGCATAGCGCGGCGCCCGTTTCCACACGGCCACGGGTTGACGCCCGAGAATCCGGATTCAGGCAGTCCATCCAGTCGTCCCTCGCACCCGGGTTGGGATCGTTAAAAAGCGGTCCAAAGCGGCGGATTTCAGCCTCGGGCGCGTGTTCGGGCAGCCAGTGGATATTGCCCTTCACTTTGTAATTATCTGCGCCAGGTGTTCCGGATTTGGAATCCGGCAAAACGCGCGCACGAACCACGATCGGCAGGCCGTCCACGCCTGCATCCCAACCGGTGCATTCAATGACATGACCGTAGCGTAACCGGACCCGGGCACCGGGAGTCAGGCGGAAGAATCCCTTGGGGGGCGTGACCGCAAAGTCTTCGCGTTCTATCCAGAGCTTGCGGCCGAATGCGAGTTGCCGTTGGCCCAGTTCGGGGTGATGAGGGTGAACGGGGGCCATACAGGCGTCGGTCTGGCCTTCTGGCCAATCCTCAAGCTCCAAAAGCAAAGGATCTAGAACCGCGGTGGCGCGAGGCGCGTGTCCGTCCAGATCATCTCGGAGCGATTGTTCGAGGACGAAAGGTTCTATCCAGCTATCGGAGCGGGCCACCCCGATGCGCTCGCAGAACAGTCGAAGGGCGGCAGGCGTGTAACCACGGCGGCGAAGTCCCACCAAGGTTGGCATGCGCGGGTCGTCCCAGCCATCCACCACGCCAGAGCTCACCAACGCCTGGAGCTTACGTTTGCTCGTCAGTGTGCCGGTGAGATGGAGTCGAGCGAATTCGGTCTGCTCCGGCACGGGCTGAACCAAACAGCCGAGGTCAGCCAGTCGCGCCAGAAGCCAGTCATAAAGCGGACGATGGTCTTCAAATTCGAGCGTGCAGATCGAGTGGGTAATGTTCTCGAGGGCGTCGGAGATCGGATGCGCGTAGTCGTACATCGGGTAGATGCACCAACGGTCGCCTGTTCGATGATGACTCGCATGACGAATCCGATACAAGACCGGATCACGCAGGTTGAGATTGGGCGAGGCCATGTCGATCCGCGCACGAAGTACGTGGGTACCTTCGGCGTGTTGACCGTCGCGCATTTCGCGCAGGAGCAGGAGATTTTCCGAGGGGGTTCTGTCGCGCCACGGGCTCGGCTGCCCGGGTTCGGTGAGCGTGCCGCGGGACGCTCGCATCGCGTCCGCGCTTTGTGAATCAACGTACGCGAACCCCCCCTCGATCAGGGCTTCGGCAAACGTGTAGAGGGTCTCGAAATAATCGCTGGCGAAATACAGATGTTCGGCGCCAAACGCTGACCAACTAAAACCTAGCCACCGCACTGCGTCGATGATGGCATCGACATATTCCTGCTCTTCTTTGGTCGGGTTTGTGTCGTCCAGACGGAGGTGACACACCCCACCAAAGTCCTGCGCGAGACCGAAGTTCAGGCAGATCGACTTGGCGTGGCCAATGTGCAGATAGCCATTGGGTTCGGGCGGGAATCGGGTGCGAATTCGGGCCGGGTCTGCGGCCGCCCGCGCCTGATCTAAGCCTGTGCCCGGGGTGCCCCGCCAGCGGCGACCGGCCCAGTGGCCCAACGCCAGATCCGCTTCGACTCGGTGGCGGATGAAATTTGAGACGGGTTCGGTCAATGGACTTTGCGGAGTCGGCGCACCAGACTTGAAGTGTCCCATCGTGCGCCACCCATGGCAATCACGTCGCCATAAAACTGATCAATGAGCGCCGTGGTCGGCAGGTGGGCGCCGTTCCGCTTGGACTCGTCCAGGCAGAGGCCAAGGTCCTTGCGCATCCATTCGACCGCGAAACCAAAGTCAAACTTGTCATCCACCATCGTGTGACCGCGGTTGTCCATCTGCCACGACTGGGCCGCGCCCTTGCCGATCACTTCAAGGACCTGCTTCATGTCCAGGCCTGCAGCCTGGCCGAAGGCAACGCCCTCAGACAGTGATTGAACCAAACCCGCGATGCAGATCTGGTTGACCATCTTGGCCAATTGACCGGCACCTGACGGGCCGAGCCGGGTGCAGGCGCGGGAAAAAGCCATTGCGACTGGCTGGATCCGATCAAATGCGGATTGATCGCCGCCGCACATGACGGTCAGCAATCCATTTTGTGCGCCAGCCTGCCCACCGGAAACTGGTGCGTCAATGAAATGCAGGTGGTGGGCGATTGCCGCTGCAGCAAGCTCGCGCGCGACTGCAGCGGATGCGGTGGTGTGGTCCACAAAGACCGTATCAGCGGACATACCGGCGAAGGCGCCATCGGGGCCTAAGGTGACGCTGCGCAAGTCGTCGTCATTGCCGACGCAGGCGAAAATAATCGCAGCGCCCTTCGCGGCTTCGCGGGGGGTTTCGGCGACCTTGCCGTGATGCTGCGCGGCCCAGGCCTCTGCACGGGCGGTCGTGCGGTTGTAGACGGTGACGTGATGTCCCGCCGCAGCCAAGTGGCCGGCCATCGGCCCGCCCATGGTGCCGAGTCCAAGGAAGGCGACGTTGAGTGCCGTAATCGGTTCGTAGGTGCGGCTCATTTGGCTTTCAAAAGTTAGAAGGGTTTAGTCGTCGCCCTGAAATGCTTCTTCGCGCTTCTTGGCGATACCCGGTAGGAAAACGATGGCAAGCAGGAGAATCGCCAGGACCAGCAGAGTGGCCGAGAGCGGACGGGTGAAGAACACGGTCGCATCGCCACGCGAAATCGTCATCGCTCGACGCAGGAATTCTTCCATCAGTTTACCGAGCACAAACCCCAAAAGCAGCGGTGCAGGCTCACAGTCGAACTTTTTGAACAGATAACCAAGAATCGCAAACGGGATCGTCATGAACACGTCGAAGACGTTGTTGTTGATCGAATAGGCTCCCACGCAACAGAACAGCAGGATGGCGGGAAACAGAACCCGATAAGGCACCGAGAGTAGCTTGATCCAGATTCCGATCAAGGGCAGGTTCAACACCACCAGCATCAGGTTACCGATCCACAT
>RFPW01000075.1 GCA_009925965.1 Betaproteobacteria bacterium | reverse complement strand
GGCACCACGAGCGTCGCTGTCCTTGTTTGGGTCGTGACCACCGGTTGGTTCGGTGTGATTTGCCTTACGGCGCCAACGACCGGCACCCTCTGACCCCGTCCATACATGCATTGGATATAGGCGTGGTCATAACTGCGCTGGCTGCCATAGACACCCGAACTTGCAGCCGCGGACCCCGCCATACTGCCGAACAGCAAGCCTGTCCCAGCGCCAACGCCAGCGCCTTGATTCCCGCCGATCGCAGCCCCTGCAACCGCGCCAATCACGGTACCCAACGCAGCATTTCTCACAGCACTGTCATTGACAGCCTGATTCGGACCGACGCCGCCCACCTGGGCGCTGGCATAACGCCGGCACAGGTCATCGTCTAATCGAAATTCATCGAAGCTTTTTCCGGTGCCTGGCAAAGCAAGCACGCTAGGACCTGAAGGCAAACTCGCGCAACCGGACGCTACAAAAACGGCCCCGGCAATTACGATCCATCTCAATTGAAGCGTCACGATCTTGATATCCTGCATAAAGAGTTCAACTACTGATTTCCCATCGGAGGGGCAATCCCTTGAGGAGCGACAACCTGTGGCGCAACCGCTTGGGGTGCGATAAGTTGCCAGGGGCTGGCACACTGGGCGACCGAAGGGTAGTAGGACTGTGAATCCGAGCAGTAGTACCACCACTGCCCCGGGGGCTGAGATGGCAATGCTGGAGCAGCGTTCTCAATATAGACGGGCGGCGTCGCTGGAATAACAACCGTTGGGGGGTAGTAGTTCGGATAGTAAGGAGGGTAGTAATAGCTGGGTGGATAAAAGCCCGGCGAATACAGGGGGCCGCCGAGGTAAATCCCGAAATGCGCCCGGCCGCCGCCATGACGCCCGTAGCGCTGCGCCATTGCCCCGTCGGCAACCATCATGCTCGAGGCGGCTAGGACCACCCAGACGAAACCCTTGATTCGATTCACGATGGCACCCTTTCTTGAACAAACATGCCCGAGTTTATCAACCGCGTGAAGCGCCCGGCGGTGCAATTTGTTTCGAAAGGTAACTAGCTGCTCAAGCAATTAACCAAGGGCTGATCAGCCAGCCAGGCTTCCAGACAAGTCACCACGCCTCGGGCAAATCGCTCAAAGACAGGTTCCACCACAAACCCAAGGTGCGGAGTCAGCAGTAAACGAGGCGTGTGCCGCAACGGGTCGTCAACTGGCAGTGGTTCCTGTTCAAACACGTCCAATGCGGCCATCCCGATGCGCCCGTCCCGTAGGGCCTGCGCCAAAGCAGGCATATCCACGAGGGCAGAGCGGGAGGTATTGACCAATAGACTGTCGGGCCGCATTTGCGCCAATCGTTCGGCATTGATCAATTGCCGCGTTGCCAGGGAAGGAACCAAATGAAGGCTCACGACCTTGGCGCGGGCCAGAAGAGTTTCAATGGAGACGGCCTGTGCGCCATGGGCGGCGGCTCGCTCGGCCGTCATGTTGGGACTCCAGGTCAGGATCTCCATGCCAAATGCTTTGCCGATTTGAGCCACCCGTCGGCCGATTTCCCCCAGACCCACCAGGCCCAGCACCTCGCCATGAAGCACGCCCGAGAGCGGCTGTGGTGTTGAAAAACGCCACTGGCCTTGTTGCATCAACGAGCCGTATTCAGCCAGTTGTCGAGTGGCTGCAAGAATGAGTGCCCAGGTGAGCTCACTGGTGCTTTCTTTGGAAGGCCCCCAATCGGTGTGACTGACTGGGATTCCGCGCGCGGCTAAACATGCAAGATCGAGGGTCGCGTTGCGCGAACCCGTGAAGACGACGTATCGCAATTTCGGCAGACGGGCAATCGTCGCGGCATCGAGCGGCGTGCGATCGCGAACAAGAACCACGGCGTCGGCCTGCTCGGCAGCCGCCACAAGGTCCCCACCCTGAACGGGCTGATGATGAAAGGTGATTTCGGCTGCCGCTTCAATTGCGCGCCAGTCGCCGAGCCGGTGCAAGGCCTGCTCAAAGTCACCCAAAACAACAATATGAGGTCGGGTCGCGTGGTTGGGCATGATCAGCGTGCGCTCGAAGATATCGGTTTGGCCAAGCTCGTGAGCCCCCTCACGTCGGGCGCATTCCCGATGGCCCAGGCCGAACTGATCAGGTCGCGGGTCTGCCTTGCACCGAGTATGGGGTCTGACAAACCATGGAATTTGGCATCCAGCTGCGCGTCAGTCATCGGGTTTTGAAGCGAACCAATAGCGTGCTCGACCCGAACATGCACTCGCCGGCCGTCGGTCAGTATGGCGGTCAGGTCGACCGCAGATTCATCAATGGTGTCGTCCACCGTGGCGTTCACTTTGCGACGCAGCGCGACCATGTCTGGACGGGACACCACTTCGTCTGAGAACTCATCTTCGGTAGCCTGCCCAAAGGTCAAGCCTGCAGCGCAACCGTGATAAACGCTGAATTTGGCTTGCAATCCGTCCACGGGTTCTTTCTTGCCTGTGAGTTCCAGCACCAAAGAGTGAACCTTGAGTTCCAGCGAAACAATCTCCTCGGGTGAAATGCCTTGAGCACGCAATTGCGCGCAGCCATCAATGCTGGGATGGATGACGATTCCACAGGCGAACGGCTTAAAGGTATTGAGAACAATCTCAAACTGCTCACCTAGACCCTCGGTGATTTCGGACCAATCGTTTTTGGTCGAGATGGTTTGCATCATCCCGCGCGGCGCCTCTAAAGCTCGTGGGCTCGCGGTGAAGCCTTGTTGTGCGAGCAGCGCCGACATCAGGCCAGCACGCGCAGCACCGCCGGGGTGGAACGGTTTGGTCATACTGCCGAACTGCTCACGC
Source organism: Betaproteobacteria bacterium (assembly GCA_009925965.1). Classification (GTDB taxonomy): domain Bacteria; phylum Pseudomonadota; class Gammaproteobacteria; order Burkholderiales; family Burkholderiaceae_E; genus RFPW01. The sequence goes on along the minus strand of RFPW01000075.1, from coordinate 6,338 downwards.
ACGCCGACCGGTTGTGACGCAGCGATCCCCAGCGCCATCACAGTTTGATCGATGTTTAAGCCGAGTAATCGGGCACAGGCGGCCGCAGCGCCGACGGTGCCAGTCGAACCCGTAATGTGCCAACCCCGGTCGTAATGATCGGGATACATGGCGTTGCCCACCCGGCATGAAACATCGATGCCAAGCACCAGAGCATCTATTAGCGCGCGGCCGCTTGCGCCCTTGGTTTCAGCCAATGCCAGCAACGCCGACGCGACCGGACCCGCGGGGTGAATAATGGTCTTAAGGTGCGTATCGTCAAAATCAAAGGTGTGCGAGCTGATGCCATTGATCAACGCGGCGGAGGCCATGTCGACCTTCTCAGACCGGCCCAGAATACTTGCCTGAGGGGCAGGCTCGAGCATTCGAACCGCCGCCAACGCGGCAAGCACGGACTCGTGCTTCGCAGCACCGACTGCACAACCCATCCAGTTTAGAAAGGTCCGATGAGCGGCGTGGTCAACCTCGTCCGACCAGCCCCGAGATGGATGCGACGCAACAAATTCCGCTAATAATCGGGTAATGGGCGGGGCATGATGATCTGCGGGGACTTGTGTATTACGCGCCATTAAGTTGCCTTATCCCTCGAGTTGAATGTTGCGATCTTTGACCAGTTGGGTCCAACGAGCGATATCCGCTTTGATGAATTTGCCAAATGCCTCGGGCGACATCGGACGCGGCTCGATCGCTTCGATTGAAAGCTTGTCAGCCATGTCGGCTGCCTGGAGAGTCGCCATCAGCGTGTCGCTCAAGGTCTTCACCACATCGACAGGCAACCCCGCCGGCCCAACGACGCCGTACCACTGCTGGGCGTCAAATCCCTTGAAACCGGACTCGTCGAGTGTCGGAACGTCTTTGAGCAGCGGGTGGCGACTCTGACCCGTGATCGCAAGTGGCCTGACCCGCCCTGATCTGATGTGGGGCATTGCGGCAGCCAACCCCGGGAACATCGCTTGAGTCTGACCACCGATCAAGTCACTAAAAGCTGGCGCAATTCCGCGGTAGGGGATGTGGACCATAAAGGAACCTACCTGCTGCTTGAACAACTCCATTGTCAGGTGCGTCAACGAGCCCTGGCCAGCAGATCCGTAGCTGAGTCGCCCGGGATTCTTGCGAATGTAGTCTAGAAATTCCTTGAGCGTTTTTACGGAAAGGCTTGAATTCACGACGAGCACGTTAGGCGTTCCGCCAATCATGCCAACGGGCGTGAAGTCCTTGACTGCGTCATACGGGAGAATTCGGGTTGCCGGACTCGTCCCATGGGTGGCGACGTAACCCTGCATGAGTGTGTATCCATCAGCCGGTGCACGGGTGACAGCCTGGCAGGCTAAGACCCCCCCGCCTCCGCCGATGTTCTCCACCACAAAGACCTGTTTAAGAACGCGCCCCCAACGTTCCGTGACCGTGCGTCCAACCAGGTCACTTCCGCCGCCCACCGCGACCGGAACAATGTACCGAAGAGTTTTGCTAGGAAATCCGGACTCAGCATGTGTGCGCTGGACCGGCAATGCAACCGCAGTGGCAGCCTGCAAAAGAGTTCTACGCTTCATCCAATCAACCCCAATTCACTCCCACTCGATCGTCGCCGGGGGCTTACCGCAGATGTCATAAACCACCCGGTTAATGCCGCGGACTTCATTGATGATCCGATTCGACACTCGGCCTAGTGCGCCCAATGGGCAGTCATGAAATCCGTGGTCTGAACCGCTCGCAGGGCAACCACCCATTCATACGTGCGCCCATCCCCCATCACCCCGACGGACTTGACCGGCAGGAAGACCGCAAAGGCCTGACTGGTGAGGTCATACCAACTCTGTCCAACCTGAGCCTCCTCACAGAGTCCGGCCAGGTGATCTTGGTCCGTCGCCTTGGTATTTTGGAGTTCCTCGAGAAATACGGCATCGGCTCGTCGCAAAAGGTCCGCAAATTCGGCCTTAACAGGGCCAAGAATTCGAACGCCCAAACCCGGCCCCGGGAAAGGATGACGGTGGATCATCGAGGCCGGAAGTCCTAGCGCGAGGCCGAGCGCGCGCACCTCGTCCTTAAAGAGATCCCGAAGGGGTTCAAGCAATTTCAAGTTGAGCGTTTCGGGCAATCCACCGACGTTGTGATGGCTCTTGATTTTCGCAGCGTGCTTGTTCTTGCCGCCGGCCGACTCGATCACGTCGGGATAAATCGTGCCTTGCGCCAACCACTTGGCACTCACCGGCAGGCGATTTGCCTCGGTCTGGAAAACCTCAACAAACTCTGCCCCGATGATTCGACGCTTCTGTTCGGGGTCTGCGACGCCTTGAAGTTTGGTCAAGAACGACTCGGCGGCATCGACGTGCACGACCTTCACGCCGAGATGTTTGGCAAAGATCGCCATCACTTGGGCGCCCTCGCCCATTCGAAGCAAACCGTGATCCACGAAAACACAGGTGAGCTGGTCGCCAATCGCTCGATGAATCAAGGCGGCGGCCACCGACGAATCAACGCCGCCGGATAAGCCTAAAATCACGTGCTCATCACCCACCTGTTGACGGATCAGGTCAATGGCCTCGTCAATATGCGAGGCCATGCGCCAGTCGCCCTCGCAGCCGCAAATTTCGCGGACGAAACGCGCCAGAATGGCCGCTCCCTGCCGGGTATGGGTGACCTCCGGGTGAAACTGTACGCCGTAAAAGTGCCTCGACTCATCGGCCATCCCGGCGATCGGACACGACGCAGTCGATGCCATCAGCCGAAAACCCTCCGGCAAGGCAATGACCTTGTCACCGTGGCTCATCCATACGTCAAGCAGGCCATGCCCTGCTTCATTCGTCCGGTCTTGGACGCCATCAAGGAGTCGGGTATGACCACGGGCGCGTACTTCGGCCGAACCGAACTCCCTTGTTGGACTGTTTTCAACGCGGCCCCCCAAGCGGGTAGCCATCAACTGCATGCCGTAGCAGATCCCAAGCACTGGAACGCCTAAGCTGAACACGGCGTCCGAGACCATTAAGGACGCAGAATCCGTGGTCGACGCGGGGCTTCCTGACAGGATGACGCCTTGCGCACCGAACGTTCGAAGAAAGTCTTCAGAAACGTCGTGGGGGTGAATCTCGCAGTAAACCTGAGCCTCGCGGACCCGTCTCGCAATCAGTTGCGTAACTTGCGACCCAAAATCAAGAATCAGTATCCGTTGATGCGCCACGCGAGGTTTCTCCAGTCGAATCAGTCGGCCCGATAGTTCGGTGCTTCTTTGGTGATCTGAACGTCGTGAACGTGGCTCTCACGAATCCCCGCCGCGGTGATTTCGACAAATTGGCTCTTGGTGCGCATTTCTTCGATGCCGGCACAGCCGCAATAGCCCATCGAGGCGCGCAAACCACCGGAGAGCTGAAACAAGATTGCAGCCAGACCGCCTTTATAAGGCACGCGTCCTTCGATTCCTTCCGGAACCAGCTTATCCACACCCGTCGAAGCATCCTGAAAATAACGATCGGCTGCGCCCTGTTGCATCGCGCCCAGCGAGCCCATTCCGCGGTAGCTCTTATAGGAGCGCCCCTGATACAAAATCACCTCGCCCGGGGCTTCTTCGGTACCCGCGAACATGGAGCCCATCATGACGGACGACGCGCCAGCGGCGATCGCTTTGGCAACATCGCCCGAGTAGCGAATACCGCCATCGGCAACTGCTGGAATTCCACGCGATTCAAGCGCGCTGGCAACCTCGGCAATCGCTGTAATCTGGGGGACGCCTACACCGGCAACCACTCGCGTGGTGCAGATTGAGCCGGGGCCAATCCCGACTTTGACTGCGTCTGCGCCGGCCTCTGCAAGGGCTATGGCTGCAGCCGCCGTAGCGATATTGCCGGCAATGATGTCGACCTGGGGATGGGCAGATTTCATTTGGCGCACTTGATCGAGGACGCCGAGGGTATGTCCGTGGGCGGTATCGACCACGATGACATCCACACCCGCAGCTACCAATCGTGCTACCCGCTCGGAAGAATCGCCCCCGACCCCGACGGCGGCACCGACTCGCAGTTTGCCCGCTGAATCCTTGCAAGCGTGGGGGTGCTCGGTCGCCTTCAAAATATCCTTGACGGTGATCAGACCCCGCAAGTGGAATTCGTCATCGACAACCAAAACGCGCTCCAACCGGTGCCGATGCATCAGGGTCTGCGCCTGATCGAGGCCCGTGCCTTCAGGGACGGTCACCAGTCGGGCCCGCGGCGTCATGATGTCGCGCACCGGGATATCAAGGCGCTGCTCAAACCGCAAATCGCGGTTGGTCACAATGCCAACCACGCGCCCGTCATCAATCACCGGCAAGCCCGAAATCCGGTAGTGCTGGGTCAGTGCAACGACATCGCGAACCGACATGGTCGGCGGGACCGTAATCGGGTCAGAAACGATTCCCGATTCAAAGCGTTTGACTCGCGCCACCTCGTTGGCTTGGGCTTCGGGTGAGAGATTTTTGTGGACGATCCCGATACCGCCCTCCTGGGCCATCGCAATGGCCAGCCGCGCTTCGGTCACGGTATCCATTGCGGCAGATACGAGCGGGATATTCAGCATGATGTTGCGCGTCAGTCGAGTCCGCAATGAGGTCTCGCGGGGCAAAATCTCGGAATAGGCGGGGATCAGCAAGACGTCATCGAACGTCAATGCGCGGGCTATGACCCTCAATCCGCTGGAGGACCCCGACGCTGTGGGCCCTGACGATGGCACGGCGCGTTCGCGCATCGCAGCCTCCTCTGACAAAACGCGATTATACCGATGGCCCTCGCCGCAGGGGGCCGCGAGCATCCGGACGCCATCGACTCCGGGGAGCCGCAGCGCGCTGATCGTCCACACGATCGCGCCGGTCTTCTTTGGGCTGTGCAATGAGCGGCCGCAACAGTTCGATGCGATCACCCTCTTCCAACAGGCGGTCAGCAGACACCCGTTGGTTCCAGACCGCAAGCCCCCAGGTCGGGGGGGAGTCCGCGCCCGAAATTGGCACCATCCATCGCGGATCTTGCTGAGCAGCTATCGACAACGCATCCTGGACACAGGACCCTGGGGGGAGTTTCAGTGTCACCATCTGTACGTTGGCATTCGTCGCCAAAACCAGCTCAACCGTTAAAAAATCGGGAGCTTTAATCGACGCCATATAACTGGTCGGCGCGGCAGACAAAGGCGTCGACGAAACTCTTGGCAATCGGATCAAACACGCTCCCCACAACCTTTTCCAGCAAGCTATTTGAGAAGCGATAGTCCAACTGAAAATCTACGCGACACGCGCTCTCGCTGAGGGGGGTGAAAGTCCATTCGCCAGTGAGCATCGCAAACGGGCCGTCCACCAGCCGCATCCCGATTCGCTGGCCTTCAATGTGATCGTTCCGAGTCGTAAACGACTGCCGAAGGCCTTTGAATGCGATCGTCAGGGTTGCGATCATCCCCTCGGGGCCTGACTCGCGCACCTGCGCTTCTCCGCACCACGGCAAGAAGCTCGGATACGAAGTCACGTCGGCGACCAGATCAAACATTTGCCGGGCCGTGTGGGGCAACAACACGCTACGGGTAACGACAGCCATATACTTGGAGATTGTAAGCGGCAAACACGACGCAACATGTCGATCATCGAAAACCGCAAGGCCAATCACGACTACTTTATCGAGGAACGCCACGAAGCGGGCCTCGTCCTCGAGGGTTGGGAAGTCAAGGCGATCCGTGCCGGCCGGGCCCAGATTCAGGAAGCGTACGTGATCATTCGAGATGGCGAGCTGTGGCTGCTTGGGGCCCACATTTCGCCATTGCTCGCGGCATCGACCCATATTCGTCCTGATCCCGTCCGAACCCGAAAGCTCCTGATGCGCAGCGCTGAGATCAGCAAGTTGATCGGCAAAGTGGTGCGAGCCGGGTACACGTTGGTTCCCCTGGATATGCACTATCTGAAAGGACGGATCAAGCTGGCAGTTGGTCTGGCCAAGGGCAAGAAGCAACACGACAAGCGGGCATCCGAAAAGGATCGTGAATGGCAGCGCGATCGTCAGCGCCTGATGAAAACCCGGGTCTGAAGCTGTCGTTAAACCAGTACCAAAATCTGGTTTTTCGCATTACGATGCGGACGAATCATCAATACTTTGGAGCCTTTTATGTTTCAGACCCTGAAGCCTTCCCAACTCGCGCTTTCGATTGCTGTGGGTGCTGCCTGTGCAACTTGTACCGGGTTCGTTTACGCCCAGACGGTGATCAAAATTGGTCACGTCGCACCATTGACTGGCAATCAGGCTCATCTTGGGAAGGATAACGAGAACGGGGCGAGGCTCGCCATCGAGGATCTGAAT
>RFPW01000074.1 GCA_009925965.1 Betaproteobacteria bacterium | reverse complement strand
GGTAGCGCATGCGCTACCCGTGCACCGAGTGGTGCCGTTAATACGCTGGCGCAGCTGACTGCTGCCAAGGCTGGCACCCAGACGTAGCCCACGGCGAGGGGGAGTGCCTGGTGCCATCCCGCGATGACATAACCAATCGTTCCGGCCATAGCAATCGGAAAGCCCAAAGCGGCGCTGGTCGCGACAGCCTGATGGATCGGCACATTGCACAGGGTCATGAGGGGTATCGAAATGAATCCCCCCCCGGCGCCAACAATCGCTGAAAGAAAACCGACAAATCCCCCCGCGGCAGCACTGCCGCCTGGCCCAGGCATTGTTCTCGAGGGCGAAGGTTTTTTGCCCGTCAACATCTGAGTCGCAGAAAACCCGACGAATCCAGCGAACAGGGCCGCAAGCAAAGCGCCTTTAAGTTGCGCGGCGAACTGCGCGCCCAGCACGGAACCGACGATGATCCCTGGGGCTACCATGCGCACGATGTCCCACCGGACGGCGCCACGCTGGTGGTGCGCCCGCACGCTGGCGATCGAGGTAAACAGGATAGAGGCCAACGAGGTGGCTACAGCGACCTTGACGATCTGATCGGTGGGGAACGTCTGTTGGGTCAATATCATCGTAATGAACGGCACCATCATCATGCCCCCGCCAACACCTAAAAGGCCCGCCGCGAAACCCGTAAACGCTCCAAGCACCACCAGCCCCGCGATCAGCAGGGGGTCTATTCCAAACAAGGCGTTCTCCAGTGGGGGCAGGCTTCAGTTCGACGACTCGGCCAGCAGACCCAAAATCGTGTTCCATTCTGGAGCGGTGATCGGGGTAATCGAGAGTCGGTTGCCGCGCCGCAGCAGGACCATCTCCGTGAGATCGACATGGGCGCGAAGTTCCGCCAGGCCCAAGGTCCGGGTTTTTCGGGTCACGCGGACATCGACCAGTTGCCATCTCGGCGCTTCGGGCGACGCCTTCGGATCAAAGTACTTCGAATCGGCATCGAATTGGGTCGCATCGGGGTAGGGCGTTGATGCGACTTCGGCCAAGCCAACGACACCGGGTTGAGCACACGAAGAGTGATAAAACAAAACGCCATCACCCAGACGCATCTGGTCCCGCATGAAATTGCGAGCGAGGTAATTTCGGACACCAAACCACGCCACTGTCGCGTTGGGCATTGCGATCACGTCGTCGACCGAGCACTCTTCGGGCTCGCTTTTCATTAACCAGTAATTCATGGGTGTCGACGGTGGGTCTGTCCCGCGGGTGCCGTCAGGCCGGCATCCCGAACCTGGAGGTTCAGGTCGGCCACAGCTTCTTCCACATCAGGTTCATCCGACAGAGGGACGATCACAACAGTGGTTGAATGAATGCCGCAGCCTGGGGGCGATCTATTGGTTCAAGGAGTGTATGGCCTTGACGAGCACCGCAGGACAGATCCTCAGTGTATCCGAGCCTGGGTTTCTAGGACAGCGCTTCCTGTCGGGTGATCTCGGTTTCGATTTCTGCCGAGAGTCGACGGGCGCGAAGACGCAGGGAGATTTCGTCTGGGCTGAGGACTGGAGCTTGTTCAGTGCGCCGGGCAATCAATTCATGGGCAAGCTGAATCGCGGCCATGACGGCAATCCGGTCGAGTGATGTTGCCCGCCCCGCTTCGCGGATTTGACGCATCCGGACATCGACCTCACTGACGGCGGCCAGCAATGAAGTTTTTTCTTCCGCGGAGACTGCTATCCGGAAGTCGCGGTCGAGGATACGGACGTCGACGGGTTCCATCTCGATCGAGCCTCAGTTACAGCGGGGGGTTGGTGAAATCGGAAGACGTCACGGAATGCAGCCCGGTTGGCGCATCCGTCGCGCCTGAGCCTGAATTCTGGATCGGTTCGTCGTCTTCGGGACTGACGGCCAGTTCACTCAGGCTGGGCAAGCGCTCGAGCGCAGCCTCCACCCGGGCGCGCGCTTCGGCCGAACGACGCTTGAGCCGGTCGATGTGCGATTGCGTCTCGTTGGCGAGTGCTCGGGCCTCTTCGGCACGGACCTGGGCCTCAATCACCCGGGTCTGCGCCTCGTCACATCGGGCCTGCACCTGCGCAAGACGATCGCGCAGAGCGCTGTTTTCATGTGAGAGACGGCGGGTAAGTCCCAGCAGTCGCTCCACGCCCTCGACAATTAGTTTTAAATCATCATCCATGCGTTGGGATGTTAGGGACTCGCCGTGTGGGGGTCAAGCCGCCGTTGCAGAAGTTTGATTGGCGCTTCGGTTAGCATCGGGTCATGCGTTTCCTGCGTGTCTCTCTGTTCCCGCTGTTTTTCTCGATCTGGTTCGCGGTTTCGGCCAATCCATGGGGGTTCGCGCAGGCGCAGCTCGCGCAGGCTCAAGTTAGGACGCCAGGCGCCCCGGCTTCGGTTCTGGGCCCCGTCCGGGTCGGCACGCTCGAAGCGGAATTGATTGCCGACCGGGCGTCCGTTGCTCCGGGGCAGTCATTTCGTTTGGGTTTGCGCCTCAAGCACGATCCGCAATGGCATACCTACTGGCGCAATCCAGGGGACTCCGGATTACCGACCCGTTGGCAGGTCAAGCTGCCATCCGGGTGGTCGGCGGGCGAGGTTCAGTGGCCAGCCCCCCATCGAATCCGGGTCGGGCCGATGGCCAATTTTGGCTACGACGGCGAGATCGTTCTGCCGCTGAGTGTGACCCCGCCCGCGGGCCTGGCGGGTCAGGACGTCCAGCTTGAAGCCACCGCCAGTTGGCTGGTGTGCCGAGAAATCTGTATCCCCGGTGAGGCGTCGCTCGCGATCCGCTTGCCAGTGGTCCAACCCAACTCAAAATCCGACCCGCAGTCCAACAAAGAGTCTGCCTGGGCCGCATCGTTTGTCGCGGCTGATCAATGGATCCCGGATCCGAACCAACCCATCAAGGGCCGCTGGTTCAAGGAGGGCAAACGCATGGTGTTGGTGTTCCCGCCGCCGACGCCTGCTTCGCAGTCCAATCCCACTTCAACCCCAGTGGAATTCACTTTTTTCCCGGAACGTGAGCGGATGGTGGCACCCGCGGCCGATCAACAACTCGAGCGTTTGTCGGACGGCCGCTGGCGGATTGGCCTTGAACTGGCGCCAGATGCTGCGTCAAATACGGCGCCCGATACAGAATCCGGTGACACGCTAGACGGTGTCTTGCGGCTAAGCGGACACGCCTACCAGGTTCGCGCAACGCGGCAGAGCGGCCCCGCACCGTTATCGGGGGAGCCGATCGGCGTTTCTGTGCTGGCTAACGTGGGTAATGGACCTGACGCGTCCAACGCTACAAAGGTGCCAGCCGAGCGGTCGCTGCTGGCGCGACTCGTTCCACCCTCAACCCCAACTTCATCGGCGACAGCTCCCCAGATAGCGGGTCAGGCGGTGAATAGCATCGATCCGCTGGCGCTGGGCCTGGTGCTCGCTGGCTCTCTGCTGGGCGGTTTGCTGCTCAACCTGATGCCCTGTGTGTTTCCGGTCGTTGGTCTCAAGGTATTGGGCTTTGTGCAGGATGCCGGTGGGGATTCGGCTCGGGCGCGCCAGAACGCTTTTGCGTTTGCCGCTGGGGTGGTGGCCATGTTTCTGGGCCTGGCTGCGCTGATGCTCCTGTTGCGGAGCGCGGGGCAGGTCGTGGGCTGGGGTTTTCAATTGCAATCGCCTGTCGTGGTGAGCTTGCTTGCGTTACTTTTCCTGGCGCTTGGGTTGAATTTTTCAGGCGTGTACGAGATCGGGTTGCGCCTCACGACGCTGGGAAGTTCCGTTGGCGGCTTGCCGAATGCTTCGTCAAACGGTTCGTCTCACGGCATCGGGCCCTCCTTTGCAGCCGGATTGCTCGCGGCGGTCGTGGCAACGCCTTGTACGGCACCCTTTATGGGGGCCGCGGTCGGTTTCACCCTGACCGCGACGCCTGCGATTGCCCTCCTGGTATTTTCGGCCATTGGCCTGGGGATGGCCGCACCGTATCTTCTGCTGGGCCTTTATCCGGAATGGTTGGCGCGCCTACCTCGACCCGGCCAGTGGATGCAGACCTTGCGCCAGGGTCTTGCGTTTCCGATGTATGCCACTTCGGTTTGGCTCGTTTGGGTCCTCGGTGCGCAACTGGGGGTGGACGCCATGTTGCGAACCCTGATGGCTGGGGTCCTCGTTGCTGCGGCTGCCTGGTGGTGGGGACGCACAGCGGCCAAACCCTCCGCGAGCCACTTGAGCAGAAGCTTGCCTGCGGGGGGGCTGCTTGTGTTGGCAATCGCTCTCGCGTCGCCACGTGTGGTGCCTCCGGTGAGCTCGGAGGTGGCCCAAGACTGGGCTGCCTGGTCACCCGATGCGGTTTCGGCAGCGCGCGTGGCCGGGCGGACCGTATTCGTTGACTTCACTGCGGCGTGGTGCATTAGTTGTCAAGTTAATAAGAAGTTGGTCTTGGAAAGTGGATCGGTTCGGCACGCCTTCGCCGACAAGGATGTTCTGTTGCTAAGGGCCGACTGGACGCGACAAGACCCCACGATCACCGCCGCGCTGGCTGAGTTTGGCCGCAATGGCGTGCCGCTCTACCTGGTCTACCGCCCGGGACAGGACACGGCCCAAGTGTTACCCGAACTCCTGACGTCCAATGTGGTCATCGAAGCGTTGACGTCCGCTTTGCGTTAACCTGCAGAGGCTTTCGGTGCCCCACCAGCCGTCCGGGTGGTGGGGTTAAACGGGAAACAGGACGCAGTCCCCCCTTCATTACAAGGGTTGACTTGCTCAACCTGTGCTGCCCCCGCAACGGTAAGCAGGTATGCCCACGTGGCATCAGCCGAGTCAATCGCCCACTGGATCGTGACGGATCTGGGAAGGGGATTCGGTGAAACCTGCAGCCCGGAGACCGGCCGAGAGGGTGGGGTGAGTCCCAGATCAAATCTGGGGCTCGTCTTGTTTTCAACAGGTCTGGTCGCGGTGGGCGACGATGACCGGGCGCTGGCTTGCCTTTGAGGCGGTCGGTGCATGGGGTTTTATTCATGCTTTTTTTCAGACTAATCCGTCCGGTCCCGGCCGCTGCGATTGCCGTTGTCTCGTCGACGGTATTTGCCCAGGTGGCGCCCTTGCCGTCCGTGGTGGTGACCGCATCACGATTTGCAACGCCTTTGTCTGACGCACCGATTGGCATGACCGTGATTGATCGCGACCAGGTTGCAGCGTCAACCGCGTCTAATCTGGCCGAATTGCTGGGCCAGCAGGTCAGTGTTCAGGTCCGCGACAACGCCGGATCGCCCGACCGTCAGATCGATCTTCGAGGTTTTGGGATCACGGGTGACCAAAACACTCTGATTTTGTTAGACGGTCGCCGCCTCAATGAGAATGAGCTGGCCAGTACCCGCCTGAGCGCTATTCCCCTGGCCAGCATTGAGCGCATCGAGATTTTGCGTGGATCGGGATCGGTCTTGTACGGTGGCGGGGCTACGGGCGGCACGATCCACATCATCACGCGTGCCAGCGCCAACACCAGTGCAAAGGCCCCGTCAGAAGCGTTTCAAAGCAGCCTGGGGCTGGTTGCCGGATCCTTGGACACGCGCGAGTTGCGTGCATCGACCGGGGCCAGTCAGGATCGAGTGCGATTTCAAGTCGATGCGAGCGCCCTCGATACGGCTAACTGGCGGGACAACAATGCACTGCGCCAGCGCAACGCGGGAGGCGAACTACGCACGCTGTTTGAGCGCGGTTTCCTTGCCTTGCGCCTTGGGGCCGAATCTCAACAACTCGGCCTGCCGGGCGCACGGAGCCTGGACCAATTCAAGTCCGATCCTAGGGGCACCTCGACGCCCAAGGACCATGCCCAGCGCGAAGACTATCGGCTTGCGCTCGCCGGTGCGTGGCGCACTTCTTCGCTTGAATTTGAGGCCGAACTCGCGCATCGCGAGGGCCGGGTTGCATCCGATTATCGTCAGTTTGATTACTACTCGGTGCGCGACCGGCGGACGCTTTCGTTTACGCCTCGGCTGCGTAGCACCTGGTCTGCCTCGGGTATCCAGCATGAGACGGTATTCGGGCTCGACACCGAGTCCTGGCGCTATGCCACCCGCGGGTCGAGTTCTGCGGAAATGCTCGACAGCCCTTTTGTTCAGACCTCAGCCAGTCAGCAGTCGCAGGGGCTCTACGTGCAACACCGAGCCGCTTTGACCCAAGGACTTTCATTGACCGCAGGACTGCGTCGGCAACGCATTGACGACGAAATCAGGGATCAGGTCACGCCCTCGTTGTCGGTTCAGGGCGCAAATTGGGTCACGGCTTCAAACCTTGGTGTGCGCCAGCCGCTCGGGGCAGGGTTTGATGTCTATGCTCGGGGCGGCCGCAGTTTTCGAATCGCAACGGTGGATGAGCTCACGTATTTTTTTCCGAGTGATCCACAGCAACTGCCGACGGCCCGTTTATTGGTTCCGCAAACTTCGACCGATCGGGAGATTGGACTGCAGTGGCGCATGACAGGGGCAGCCCTGAGATTGAGCGTGTTCCGTAACGATCTCAATCATGAGATTCATTACTACGCGCCGGCGTTTAGCAACGTCAATCTACCGCCCACGCAGCGCGCTGGTCTTGAGTTGGAGGGAAGTTTCCAGCCGATCAGCCAACTCGATCTGAGCGCAGGGTTGACGAGAGTAGAGGCCCGTTTTCGGGGCGGTGAGGTGGGCGGCGTCCCGGTGAGCGATCGCGAAGTTCCGCTGGTTCCCCGGCTGTCCCTTAAAGTGGCGGCCGTATGGCGTCCGTCAGAAGGCACCCGACTTTCCCTCGCCGCCCGGCACACAGGCCGGCAGCGTTTTGACAATGATCAGGCCAATGAATTTGACGCTATGCCGTCGTACACGCTGGTCGACATCAAAGTCTCCCAGCGGTCAGGCCGATGGTTGGCGGCACTCAAGATCGGGAACCTGCTGGACCGACGTTATTTTGATTATGGAATTCTCGGCGGTTTCCCGTCTTCGCCCTCGGTCTACCCCCAAAGCGGACGGACGGTGATGTTCTCGCTGGAGCGCGGCTTCTGACGCTTCGACCGCACTTGGACGACTGCGCATCGCGGTAACATCCGCAGGATGATCGTTGCGTTTGCCTCCCTTCTGATTCAAGCCCTGACACTGTTGGCGGTTGGGGGGATATCGACGGCGTCGATGGCTGCGCCGCGTGGCGATACCGCCCCAGTCGATGACCATGGACAGGCGCTGAGGCTCGCCGCAAGGCCGGAGCGAATCGTGTCTCTGGCCCCTCATACGACCGAGCTGTTGTTCGCTGCCGGCGCTGGTTCTCGAGTGATTGCGGTGGACCCAGCCAGTGATTTTCCCGTTGCTGCGACTCAACTGCCTCGCGTCTCGGCGTGGCCGCGCCCTGACCTCGAGGCGCTGAGGGGCGCTGCGCCCGACCTCGTTCTGGTCTGGGGGGCGGGTCTGCGAGCGGAACAACGAGAATCGATCGCTCGGATCGCACCGGTTTGGGTTTCCGAACCGGCTCGCCTCGAGGCGATTCCACATGCCCTTCGGCAACTGGGGCGCCTGGTCGGTGAGCCTGAAGCGGCTGGCCTCGAGGCGGACCACTTTTCGCATCGCATGGGTGCCTTGCGTGCAGGGGTCGCTCAAGGAGCCAGGGTCAGGGTGTTTTATCAGGCCTGGGCCAGACCGTTGATCACCGTCTCCAACCGCGATTTGATTGGTGACGCTATCCGGTTCTGCGGCGGTCAGAATGTATTTGGCAATGAAGCCTTAGCGGCCCGCCAGGTAGATCCTGAGGCCGTGCGTGCAGCAAGGCCCCAGCTTGTGGTCTTGGGTGATGGTTCGACGGCTGATGCGCCGGGGGGGGAGTCCCTTGAGCGGTGGCGAAATCGCTGGATCGCGCCCGCACCCGTCGTGGTTGCGATTGCCCCAGACTTGTTGCAACGCCCGACGCCGAGGGTGCTGGATGGGGTTGAGCGACTTTGCGACGCCATTCGCAATGTGGCTCGCAACACCGCAGGTCATTCGCCGGTGGCGGTGAACGGCTCGGTGGGTTCGGTCGGCGGGATGCAGCGGGTTCGCGCGGAGGGGTGGCGCTGATGGTGTGGCGAATCATCCTGGCGCTCGTGATTGTGCTGGCGGCCTTTGCGGGTTCGACCTGGGTTGGTAGCACTGGGTTGCTGCATACCCTCGGGCCCGATGCCTGGACCCTTTGGTGGGACATTCGAGTGCCCCGCGTGGCCACCGGGGCCGCGGTGGGAACACTGCTGGCCCTCTCAGGGGCGGCAATGCAGTCGGTCTTGCGCAACCCGCTGGCGGATCCCTATTTGCTCGGTACAGCAGGCGGCGCCGGTCTTGCAGCCGTCTTGGCACTGGCGTTCAAAATCCCGGCGCCGGGCGTCGAACTGGCAGCATTCGGCGGCGCGCTGGTTGCCATTTTGCTGGTGGCCGCGTTTGCGGGCGCTCGGCGGGGGTTTGATGAACAACGCGTGGTTTTGGTTGGGGTCGCCGCTGGGGCCTTGTTTGGCGCCGCGACCAATGTAGTGCTCGCGATGGCCGATGATTCAGAGTTGCGCGGCATGATCTTTTGGCTCCTGGGCGATCTCGGTGGGGTTGAGGGCTGGCGTTTGGTGGGACTTTTGGTCGCCGCTCTGCTGGCCTTACTTTGGGCTTGCCTGGATGCGCGGGCGATTGATGCCATTGCCTGGGGCGACGCGATTGCGCGAGATCTTGGCGTGGATGCCCCAACAGCAAGAATGCGCACCGTGGCACTGGCCGCATTCGCGACAGCCATTGCCGTGGCGAATGTTGGCGCGATTGGTTTTGTTGGTTTTGCTGCTCCTCACATTGCGCGCCGCCTGTTCGGGGCCGATGCCCGGATTGCCCTTCCGGGGGCTGCGGCGTTAGGGGCCTCGGTGGTGATGCTGGCAGACGCCTGCGCCCGCACATTGGCTGCGCCGCAATTGCTGCCTGTGGGGGTGTTCACTGCGCTGATCGGGGTCCCCGTTTTGTTGCACCAACTGATTCGGGGGTCGCGATGATCTGGCCATTTAGTCGGGACCGTCAGAAAGACAGCGATGGCGCTCAAGGCGACGAACAGGGGGGCCGTGGTGGCGGTGAACCAGCTGCAGCGCCCGCTACTTCGGCAAGACCTTCGTCAGCACCCGCTGAACCAAAGCCGCTCTTAAATCAAGACTGGGACCCGATGGAGGCGTTTGGCCCTCGTGACGGGGGTGCCCGCAATCCGGCGCCTGGCGCCATGGAAGAGCCG
>RFPW01000073.1 GCA_009925965.1 Betaproteobacteria bacterium | reverse complement strand
TTGGGCGAATCCTCAATCGCGAGGATCTGATCCCTGGTAATTCCCAGCTTCAGGAGGTGAGCCGCAGCCTGCTCATAGACCTCAGGGTCCGGCTTTTTGGCGGTCACATCTTCGCCACATAGAATGATTTCAAACCACGTTGGCCATTGCGTTCCAAGGTGTGCGATCAGAAGGGCTTCGACGTTGTTGCGGCTTGTTGTCGTTGTGATCCCTTGAATTATTTGCCGGTCTCGCGATTCGGTGAGCAGTTCAAGGACGCCAGGACGCAGCGGAATCGGGTGTGACTTCATCCGTTGCGCGTAGATGCTGTTTTTCTGTTGATGCAAGCGCAGTGCAAGCGCCTCGCGATCTGCTCTTGCGGAGGGTGCCATCGGCTGAGTCATCAGGTCATGCAGGATGCGCTCACGACCACCGGTGATGTCGAGCAGTTCGCCATAGCGCGCCGTATCCCATCGCCATGGCCAACCGGCGCTTTCAAAGGCCAGATTGAAGGCCGGTAAGTGACCGTCACGTTCCGTTTCGGCAAGCGTGCCGTCAACATCCCAGAGAATCGCGCGTAGCGCGGGCGTCGACATCAGTGGCCTCGAATGTTCCGACTCTCGGCCTGGCTGATTGCCTTCATTTCGATGACGTACTCGGACATCTCGGGAAGCGAATGGAACACGCGGTCGGGGTTGGCCGCCGTGATCGGAACGCCGCTGTTGTAGCCATAGGGCACTGCCCAGGCGACCACTCCAGAATTTTTGGCGGCCAGCACATCTGTCGCTGAATCCCCGATGTGGGCGATACGCTCGACCGGTATCCCGAGGGTCGTCGCAACATGTTGCAGAACACTTGGATGGGGTTTCTTTTCGGGGAGCGTGTCACCACCGATGACGAGTTCGAACGGTGCTACGAGCCCGTGAAATTCGAGCGCATGGATTGCGTGCCGGTGGTCTTTATTGGTGACACAGACGAGGCGCACGCCGCACGCTCTGAGTTGCTCGAGCGCTTCGTGCGTGCCGGGGTAGGGCTGGGACAATGTGCCGGTCGTGTCGCCATAGTGTTCGTCGAAACTGGCAAACAGCTGCTCGAAGCTCATGCGGTGTTCCACCGCCGGATCCTGCGCAATCACATCATTGCGCAGGGCGTTGATGAGCGCGCGGCCCCCATGACCGATGAATGCCGTGATCTGGTCTTCTGGCCGCCGTTCCAACCCATGTGACTCGAGCGCGCGGTTGGCCGCCTCGGCAATTTCCGAGGCGGTATCAATCAACGTGCCATCGAGATCAAAACTGATCAGGTCAATGGTCATGGCCAGCAGCCGCCGCGACTCGGGTGGCGAGGTTTTCGGCGGTCAGGCCGAAGTGTTTGAAGACCTCGGGCGCAGGCGCAGATTCGCCGAATGTGTCAATCCCCAGCGCGTCGACGCACCCATACTGGCCCCACCAGCGCGTCACCCCTGCTTCGACGCCGATCCGGGGTAGACCATGGCCCAGGACTTCTTCGCGGTAGGCGCGGTCTTGGCGATCGAAAACAGAACTGGAGGGGATCGAGACCACCCGTACCGGGCAGCCCTGAGCCTCAAGCAAAGCCGCTGCCTGAGTTGCAAGGCCGACTTCCGAGCCCGTTGCCAGAATAACGGCCCGGGCGCCCGCGCGGTCCTGGAGGACATAACCGCCACGATGAATGGCGGCGATTTGTTCGGGCGTGCGCGGTTGGGGAATCAGATTTTGTCGGGTCAACAGCAGGGCGCTTGGGTGATGACGTTCGGAAACCGCATGGGCCCAGGCGCTTGCAGTCTCGGTGCCATCGCAAGGCCGCCAGACGTCCAGCCCTGGAATCACGCGCAGGCTCGCCGCATGTTCAACCGGTTGATGGGTCGGACCATCTTCGCCTACGCCGATGGAGTCGTGGGTGAAGACGTGGATGACCCGGATTTTCATCAGCGCAGCCATTCGGATGGCATTACGACTGTAATCACTAAAAGTCAGAAAAGTCCCACCGTAAGGAATGAACCCTCCATGGAGTGCGATCCCGTTGAGCGCGGCTGCCATACCGAATTCACGCACACCGTAGTTCACATAACGGCCCCCAGGCTGACCGCCGCGAACTGCCCCGCAGCCGGGAAAGTCGGTCAGGTTTGAGCCCGTCAAGTCGGCGCTGCCGCCGAGCAATTCGGGGAGGATGGGCGCTATTTCAGCCAGCGCCTTTTGGGACGATTTTCGGCTGGCAAGGGTCTCGCCGGCTGCTGCAAACTGGGCGATCATGGCCTTGAGTGTCGCCTCGGTGTCCGCGAGAGGATCGCCCGCCATCCGTCGTTCAAATTCGGCAGCGAGTGCCGGATAGGCCGCCCGATAGGATGCGAAGGCCACATTCCACTCGGTTTCAAAGCGCAGGCCCGAGGCGTGCGCGTCCCAGCGGGCTGCAATGTCCGCGGGGATCTCGAAGGGCGGGTGGTTCCAGCCGATCGCTTCCCGGACTGCCTTGATTTCCTCGATCCCCAGGGGTTCGCCATGTGCCTTTGCAGTGCCCGCGCGGCCCGGCGAACCTGCGCCGATCGTTGTCCGGCAGAGAATAATATTGGGGCGATGTTGCTCGGTTCTGGCGAGGGAAATGGCCGAACTCACCGCATCCACATCATGGCCGTCGATGGGGCCAATGACGTTCCATCCGTAAGCACGGAATCGTCCAGCCGTGTCATCGCCGAACCAGCCAGAGACTGGGCCGTCAATGCTGATGCCGTTGTCGTCATAGAGCGCGATGAGCTTATTCAACTGCAACACACCAGCCAGCGAACAGGCCTCGTGGCTGATGCCCTCCATCAGGCAACCGTCACCCAAAAACGCATAGGTGTGGTGATTGACGATGGTGTGGTCAGGCTGATTAAACTGGTCACCCAGAAGCTTTTCGGCCAGGGCCATGCCGACCGCGTTCGTGATGCCTTGCCCGAGCGGGCCAGTCGTTGTTTCGATTCCAACCGTCATGCCGACTTCGGGGTGGCCTGGCGTCTTGCTGTGCAGTTGCCGAAAGCGCTTGAGTTCGCTGATCGGCAGGTCATAGCCCGACAGATGCAGGAGCGCGTAGAGGATCATCGAGGCATGTCCATTGGACAACACGAAGCGATCCCGATCAGGCCAATGGGGGTTGGCAGGGTTGTGCCGCAGGTGCCGATTCCAGAGCGCGACGGCCATCTCAGCCATGCCCATTGGGGCACCCGGGTGGCCTGAATTGGCTTGCTGGACGGCGTCCATCGCAAGTGCGCGGATGGCGTTGGCGAGAGGGTCAGCGTGCTGAGGGCTGCCGCGCAGGACGCGCTCGGTGGAATTCGACGACATTAATGGGCTCCAAGGGCGCGGCGACGACGGTCCATCATGCGCCAGACGAAAGGGGTAAAAATGAGTTGCATTGCGATCTCCATCTTGCCACCGGGAACAACAATCGTGTTGGCACGGGACATCCAGGAGTCATGAATCATGTTGAGCAGATACGGAAAATCAATCCCTTTCGGATTCGCAAAACGAATGACCACCATGCTTTCGTCGGGTGTCGGAATTTCCCGGGCAACGAACGGATTGGAGGTGTCGACCACAGGGACGCGCTGAAAATTCACATGGGTACGCGCGAACTGCGGACAGATGTAATTCACATAATCAGGCATCCGCCGCAAAATAATGTCGGTCACCGCGGCCTGACTGTAGCCCCGTTGGGTCTTGTCTCGAATCAGCTTCTGGATCCACTCCAGATTGATCACGGGGACAACGCCAATCAGCAGGTCGGCATGCTGTGCGATATCCACCTCCTCGGTCACAACCGCGCCATGCAGTCCCTCATAAAACAGCATGTCGGTGTCATCGGGGATGTCTTCCCAGGCTGTAAAGGTGCCAGGTTCCTGCTGATACGGAGCGGCTTCTTCGGGGTTATGAAGGTATTTGCGAATTTGGCCTTGCCCTGATTGACTGTAGCTCCGAAAGAGGTTTGCCAGTTCCGCGAGAAGGTTCGTATCAGGACCAAAGTGACTGAAGTTGGTATTTCCAGCCGCCTCGGCTGCTGCCTGGCGCGCTCTCATTTCACGGCGATCAAAGCGATGAAAACTGTCGCCTTCAACGATTGCGGCCTTGACACCCTCGCGTCGAAAGATATTTCCAAAAGTCTTGGTGACAGTCGAGGTTCCCGCGCCCGATGAGCCGGTAATCGCAATCACAGGATGACGTTCAGACATGGGGCTCCTGATCGGTAATGTTGCGTCTAGTCGCGAAAGAGGCTGCGCTCGGTAAAAAGCTGCAGTCCCTGGTCGGGCTGAATGGGTTGACGGTGGTACTGCTCAATCCGTTCGACCTCTTCGCGTGAGCCAAATACCAATCCGACCGATTGATGAAGGTCATCTGGCGCCATGTCGAGGACGCCGGCGCGGCCGGTGCTGGCGCGACCGCCGGCTTGTTCAATCAGATAGCCAATTGGATTGGCCTCGGAGAGTAAGCGTCTTGGCCCCGGTTTCTGCGGGTCTCGAGTATTTCGCGGTTCGAGAAACACGCCACCATGCATCAGGATCCGGTGCGCTTCCGCAGCCATGCTGGCGATCCACCGCATGTTGAAGTCCTTGCCTCGGGGTCCTGACTTGCCCGCGAGGCACTCGTCGACATAGCGCTTCACGGGGGGTTCCCAAAACCGGGAATTGGCACTGTTGATGGCGAATTCCTGAGTGCGTTCAGGCACCTTAATCTGGGGATGGGTCAAGACAAACTCGCCCAGGTTGTGATTCAGCGTGAAGCCACTCACTCCATTCCCGGCGCTCAGGACGAGCATGGTCGCCGGCCCATAGAGCGCATAGCCGGCCGCTACCTGCTGTGTTCCAGGTTGCAGGAAATCGATCACGCTCACGTCTCGAGGGTGTTCAGCCGGATCCTGCGGCGCGCGAAGGATTGAAAACAGGCTCCCGACGGCGACATTCAGGCCGGTGCTGGCGGACCCTTCCAGCGCATTGAAGACCAGCAGGTACTTGCCGCGCGGCTGGTCCGCAGGAAGCTGCACGGGGTCGGGCAGGGCCTGGGAAACCATCCCGGCGGTATGGCCGTTCCATTCGTTGATTCGCAGGAAAATGTCCTGGCTCAGCGAACTCAGGGTGCGAGTGCGCGCTGGTTGTGCTTCGACCCCGATCGCCTTGGGCGTCATGGGAGCCACCGTGATTTGATCGCCTAATTCACCAAAGGACACGACCCGGGCGATCGCCTTGCAAGCGACCGCGACGTCGAGGAGTAATCCGTTCAATGCGCCGCTCGCCTGAGGGAAGCGCCGACGCTCTTCGATAAGGTGATGCGTCAGGGTTCGGCGGTGCGAGAGGGGCATGGGTGCGATTAAGTAGGTTGGCTAAAGATTCGGCTGGCCAGGATGTCTGCCGATTCGATCGTGGAAAGGTCTTCTCGTGTGAACGCACGATCGCGCTCCGCGAATAGCCTGCTGGCCTGTCGCAGACGAGCGCGGTCAATTGCGTTGCGTACGCTGCGCGCATTGGCGAAGTGCGGTTGCTCGAGGCGGCGGTTGAGGTATTCACCAAAGGTGTCACGACCGCCCGTTCCGAACTGGTAGCTCATTTCCTGGAGCATCCGGTCTCCGATCTGCAGTAGCTCAGCCTGACTGTAGTCCGGAAAATCGAGATGATGGGCAATCCGGGAACTCATTCCGGGGTTGGATTGAAAAAAAGTATCCATCCGGTCTTTGTAACCAGCCAGGATCACGACGAGATCATCTCGGTGATTTTCCATCACCTGAAGCAGGATCTCGATCGACTCTTGACCGTAGTCGCGTTCGTTCTCGGGCCGATAAAGGTAGTAAGCCTCATCAATAAAGAGGACCCCACCCATCGCCTTCTTGAGAATCTCTTTGGTTTTGGGTGCGGTATGACCAATGTACTGGCCCACGAGGTCATCGCGAGTAACGGCCACCAGATGGCCCTTACGGACATAGCCCAGCCGGTGCAACAGTTGCGCCATTCGCATGGCGACCGTTGTCTTGCCGGTGCCGGGGTTGCCGGTGAAGCTCATGTGCAGGCTGGGCGATTGGGCCTGCAAGCCGACCCGCGCCCGCAGCTGATCGATGACCAGCAGAGCGGCGATGTCCCGAATGCGTTGCTTGACCGGCACCAATCCGATGAGATCTCGATCAAGTTCGTCCATCACCGACTCGATCTGGCTTTGCGTCAGGACCTGATTGACTGTCAGAGCGCTACCCGATGGGTCTTCGCGGTGATCTGGTGGTCCGTTGCCGGTGCCCATTGGGACTTGGGGCTTCTGGTCCGCGACTGCTGGTGATGATTTGGCGTCGGGATGCCGGGTGCTTCCTGGGATTGAATACATGGCGCTTAGTAGCGTTCACCCTCAGGCTTATCGGTCGCATAACTGTGGATCGTGTAGCGAATCGAGCGGCCGTTGACTTCTTGTCGCGTCACGCCGAAGCCCGGTTCATGAGCGGGTCGGTTGACGATAAAACTCATCGCGATGGACTCAACCCCGCGCGTTGAGTCAAACGCCATGAGTCGGATGTAGTGATTCTTGAAGGTTTGTCTGCACGCATGGAGTTCGAGAAGGACTCCCGCTGGGTCTTTGAGGTCGAACATTGGAATTCCGAACATCTCCCAGTAGGTATTGCGCGGGTGAGGGTCGTCGGTGTATTCGATACTCCACGCGTAACCTTTATTCAGTCCATATTCAATCTGCAGGCTGATTTCATCATCGGTCAGTTCAGGCAGAAAGCTGAACTGACCCTGCGTCAGCCGCCCGGTGGGGTTGGTCATCATGAGTGTTGCTCCGGATTGGTTTGAGTTTGGACCAGTCAGCCCGAAACGGCCGGGGTCACCGCGTAGTCGCTGCTATCGGTCGACGTGTAGTTAAAGCTGATGTCGCCCCAGGTGTCGAGGGCCTGCCTGAGTGGCGTGCAGAAGGTGGCCGCTTTGCGCAAGATCTCGGGGCCCTCCTGGGCGATGTTCTTGCCTTCATTGCGGGCTTTGACAATCGCCTCCAGCGCGACCCGATTGGCGACTGCGCCGGCCTGAACTCCGGCGGGATGTCCGATCGTGCCCCCGCCAAACTGAAGGACAACGTCATCTCCGAACAGGTCGATCAGTTGATGCATCTGGCCGGCATGGATTCCGCCGGAAGCAACTGGCATTACCTTTTTGGTGTCCGCCCAATCCATATCGAAGAACAGTCCGCGCGGAAGATCGGTCCGTGTATAGCTGTCGCGACAGACGTTGTAATAGCCCTGAACGGTCATCGGGTCACCCTCGAGCTTGCCCACTGCGGTACCCGTATGCAGGTGGTCGCAACCCGCCAGGCGCAGCCATTTGGCCATGACCCGGAAGGACACGCCATGGTTCTTTTGACGCGTATACGTGCCGTGTCCAGCCCGATGCATGTGCATGATCATGTCGTTCTTGCGGCACCAGTTAGCGATTGACTGGATCGCCGTCCAGCCGATGACAAGGTCGACCATGACGATGACCGATCCGAGTTCTTTGGCGAACTCAGCCCGCTCGTACATGTCCTCCATGGTCGCGGCGGTGATGTTGAGGTAACTGCCTTTGACCTCGCCGGTCATGGCGCTTGCCTTGTTGACGCCTTCCATCACGTAGAGGAATCGGTCGCGCCAGTGCATGAAGGGTTGCGAATTGATGTTCTCGTCATCCTTCATGAAGTCGAGACCGCCTTTCAAGCCTTCATAGATCACCCGCCCGTAATTGCGAGCTGACAGGCCTAGCTTGGGCTTCGTGGTCGCGCCCAGCAAGGGGCGACCAAACTTGTCGAGGCGCTCGCGTTCGACGATTAGTCCAGTTGGCGGTCCTTTGAAAGTCTTGATGTACGCCACCGGAATTCGGATGTCTTCCAGACGGGCTGCCTTGAGGGGTTTGAAGGAGAACACATTGCCAATCAGGCTCGCTGTCATATTGGCGATCGACCCCTCTTCGAAAAGGATCAGGTCGTAGGCAACCCAGGCGAAGAACTCCCCCGGGCGTCCCGGGACTGGCTCGACCTTGTAGGCCTTGGCGCGATAACTATCGCAAGCCGTCAAACGATCGGTCCAGACCACCGTCCAGGTGGCCGTGCTCGATTCGCCAGCAACTGCGGCTGCGGCCTCGATCGGATCGACGCCGTCTTGCGGCGTGATTCGGAATAGGCAAAGCGTGTCGGTCTCTTTGGGGACGTAATCTGGTTCCCAGTAGCCCATTTGCCGATACTTCAGGACGCCGGCGCTGTAGCGTTTCTTGGCATCCGTGATCTTGCCTTCGGTGCTTGCTTGAGCACCGGTGTTGGGGGCGATTGGTTGATTCATTCGTTCTCCTGAATTGCAGAGGAAGTTCGATCGGGGGCGGCGTTCACGTCCGGATTCACACACCCTAATCGCGCCACTTCGTCAGGAAAAGTCAGGAATTATTGTCTTCTGGATCAGAAAAATTTATCGTTATGTCCAAATGAACATTACGCTGCGTCAGCTCCAGATTTTTTCCGAGGTGGCTCGGTGCGCCAGCATGGCGCGCGCGGCCGAATCCTTGCATCTGACTGCACCGGCCGTGTCGATGCAGATCCGGGAGCTTGAAGCTCAGGTGGGATTGGTATTGTTCGATCGGGACGGCCGAAAAATCCGTCTTTCGACAGCCGGGGAGTATTTTTTGACCCATGCCCGTCGGATGCTCATGGTCCTGAAAGAGACCAACATTGCCATGGCCAGGCTAAAGAAGCTGGAGAGCGGCCTGCTAACGATTGGGATGGTGAGCACGGCCAAGTATTTCGTGCCGCGGTTGCTATCGCAGTTCCGCCAGGACCATCCCGGAATCGACATTCGATTACAGGTGGCTGGTAATCGAGAGCGCTTGGTCGCCCTGATGCAATCCGGTGAACTGGATCTTGCGGTGATGGGCCGCCCGCCTCGCGAGCTAGCAACCCGCGCCGAGGCTTTCGCTGCGCACCCGATGGTGTTTGTTGCTGCGCCAGATCACCCGATGGTGGCGCTTGGTCAGATCCCAACGTCAGAGCTCGAGGCCCATCCAATGATCGTCCGTGAGCATGGGTCGGGTACCCGGAGTACCTTGCAACAGTTTTGCTCTGAACATCGATGTGAACTTCGAATCGCCATGGAAGTGTCCAGCAACGAGACGATCAAACAGGCGGTAATGGCCGGAATGGGTGTCAGTTTCTTGTCCCTGCACACGATCGGTCTCGAATTGCGTACGGGTTTGCTAGCCCGATTGAATGTGACGGACACACCCG
>RFPW01000072.1 GCA_009925965.1 Betaproteobacteria bacterium | reverse complement strand
AAGCTCGCCTCAGAACCAAGCGCACCCCCAAGCCCTGCCACAAGCGAGTCCACGCGCCCCGCGACGCGATCGGCCCTGCTGCCGGCGCCTGTGGTTCCGCGTTGGAATTCGCTCTCACCGGCCCAACAGACCCTGCTGGAACCCTTCAGGGATTCCTGGACAACCCTCCCGGACGCGGAACAGCGCGCTTGGGCGGAACTCGCCCTGCGCTTCCCGCGTTTGGCCGCAGATCAACAGGAACGTGCTCAGAAGCGGATTCAGGAATGGGCCGCGCTTACGCCACCGCAACGCCAAATGGCGCGCAGCAACTACCGACTGGCCAAAGTATTGCCGCCCGAGGCGCGAGTCCAGCAGTACGAGGCCTACCGGGAATTATCACCTGAGCAACGCGGTGTGCTTCGGTCCGCTGGCAGCACCAGCAACACAGCGGCAGCGCTTGCGAGCCCGACGGTTGGCCTAGCTAAAAATGCCGCTCAACCGATGCCAAGGGATTTGGCGCTCCGTCGCCTGCCACCACCAGCGCCCGACGATAGCGGTGCGGGCGATGCCATTATGGTGGGTACGACCACGGGGTCGGGCGCGGGTGGATCCATGAGCCAAACCGAAGCGGCAGGAGCAGGCTCGAGCGCAGGCGCCGGATCAGCCGGCGGTTCAGGTGGCTCGAAGGACTCGGCCTCGACCGATGCGGCCAGTCAAGCGGCTGGCACCCTGTCTGGCGCAGCCAGCGCGGCTGGTGGTACGGCCAACTCACCGACTAATTAGCTTTCCCAGTGCAAGTGGCCGGCCCCTGGCGCCGCTTGATGGCGTTTACCTACGAAGGCGTCCTGCTGTTTGGCGTGGTGTTCTTTTTTGGCTATGCCTTTAGCGCGCTAACCCGCCACCAGAATCAGTCTGAGGTCCTGCGCTGGGCCTTTCAGGCCTGGATTTTTGGGGTCCTTGCGATCTATTTCGTCTGGTCCTGGAGCGCCGGACGCCGCACCTTGCCGATGAAAACTGTTGGTCTGCGGCTGTTGGGTCCCGATGCGCAATCCTTGTCGCCGGGCCGGGCGTTCGCCCGCTATGTGGCCGCGTGGGCCTGTCTCGCGTTACCGCTTTGGGTAGCCACCCAAGTCAAGGCCTGGGTGGCTATTGCACTGTTCGCGGCCATTTTGGTTTGCGTCCTCGTGGACCGCAAACACAGGGCGCCCTGGGATTTCGCCGCCGCAACAATCCTGGTTCACGACGCCGAAACCCCGGTGGCCGAGGAAGCTCCCGCGCGCTAGTCAGGGCCGTACGCAGTCGACAAAATACTGGTCGGGCTGGCCGGGATTTTTCTCGACGACCAGACCATGAACGTCGGTGCCAAATCCGGGCACGCGATGATTGAATTCACGAACGAATTTGAGGTATTCAACGATGCCGCGGTTGAAGCGCTCGCCCGGGATCAGGAGTGGGATACCCGGAGGATAAGGCGTCACGAGCATGGTTGTAATCCGGCCCTCAAGATCGTCGATCCCGACCCGATCAACCCGCCGATGCGCCAGACATTCGAAAGCGTCAGACGGTTTCATCACCGGCTCCATCGTGGTCAGGTACATCTCGGTGGTGACCCGGGCGACATCATGGCGGCCATACTCTTCGTGGATGCGTTGCGCGAGATCGCGTAGCCCCACCCGTTCGTACGTCGGGTAAGCCTGGACAAACTCGGGCATCACTCGCCATAGCGGCTGGTTGGCGTCGTAATCGGCCTTGAATTGCTGCAGCTCGGTCACCAGCGTGTTCCAGCGCCCTTTCGTGATGCCAATCGTAAACATGACAAAAAACGAATAAAGCCCAGTCTTTTCAACGATCACGCCGTGCTCGGCCAGATACTTGGTCACGAGCGCCGCCGGAATCCCCCGATCGGCAAAGCGTCCATCGATACCCAGCCCTGGCGTCACAATCGTGGCCTTGATCGGGTCAAGCATGTTGAAGCCCGACTCGACCGGCCCGAACCCGTGCCAGGCGTCGTTACTTTCAAGGAACCAATCGTCTCGGGACCCGATGCCGCGACGGGTCAGGCCCTGCGGGCCCCAAACCTGGAACCACCAGGATTCATCGCCCAGCTCAGCATCAACCTTGCGCATGGCGCGACGGAACTCGAGCGCTTCGAAAATGCTTTCTTCGACCAGCGCGGCGCCCCCCGGGGGCTCCATCATCGCGGCTGCAACGTCGCAACTGGCGATGATCGCGTATTGCGGACTGGTCGAGGTATGCATCAGGAACGCTTCGTTGAAGCGATGTCGATCCAGCACCCGAGTCTCGCTGTCCTGCACAAGAATTTGTGACGCCTGCGAGAGCCCCGCCAGCAACTTGTGCGTCGACTGCGTCGCAAAAATCAGGGTGCTTTCACTGCGTGGACGGTTCGGACCGATCGCATGCATCTCGTGATAGAACGGATGAAAGGCTGCGTGCGGCAGCCAGGCCTCATCGAAGTGCAGGTTTTCGATCGTCCCCTGCAGCGTTTCTTTGATGCGCTCGACGTTATAGAGCACCCCGTCATACGTGCTCTGGGTGATGGTCATGACCGGAGGGCGAGCGTTTTTGTTCTTGACCAGCGGGTTGGCTTCGATCTTGGCGCGGATGGTTTCGGGCAGAAATTCGCTGTGCGGGATCGGGCCGATGATGCCCAGATGATTGCGGGTAGGCTGCAGGAAAATCGGTATGGTCCCTGTCATCATCAGCGCATGTAGAACGCTCTTGTGGCAGTTACGATCAACGACCACCACATCATCGGTTGCCACGCTGGCATGCCAGACAATCTTGTTGCTGGTGCTCGTTCCGTTGGTGACAAAGAAGAGGTGATCGCTGCCGAAAATGCGCGCGGCATTGCGTTCGCTTGCGGCGACCGGACCGGTGTGGTCGAGCAACTGTCCGAGTTCGTCCACCGCGTTACAAACGTCTGCCCGCAGCATGTTTTCACCAAAGAACTGGTGAAACATCTGGCCGACAGGATGCTTGAGAAACGCAACGCCGCCACTGTGCCCAGGGCAGTGCCAGGAATAGGAACCATCATTGGCGTAATTAACAAGCGCCTTGAAAAACGGGGGCGGCAGCGAGTTCAGATACGCGGTGGTCTCGCGAATAATGTAGCGTGCGACAAACTCCGGCGTGTCCTCAAACATGTGAATAAAGCCATGGAGTTCACGCAATACGTCGCTCGGGATGTGCTGTGAGGTGCGTGTCTCACCAAACAAAAAGATCGGCACATCGGCATTGCGCCGCCGGGTTTCCTGAATAAATTTGCGCAGGTCCTGGATCGCCGCTGGCGCTACCGATCCTTCGTCCTCGTCTTCGGCCACTTCTTCATCATCGATCGAGACAATAAAGGCGGATGCGCGAGCGGCCTGATTGGCCACCATGGCGACATCGGTGTAGGTAAATCCACCTACGACCTCCGTACCGGCGTCTTCGAGTGCCTTGGCGAGCGCGCGAATTCCCAACCCGGAGGCGGAGTCCGAACGCCAGTCTTCGTCGATGATCACAACGGGGAAGCGAAACTTCATCATGGCTAGACTCACGGGTCTGGGTGGAAAGTTGAGGCGCGAACTTAGCATGACTCCCGGGTCCGCTATGTGACTGCGCCCGATGACCACGCCAGATGCCCGCGGTGGGCTAGCGCACCGTATGATCGACGCTCTGCTGGAGTTCCTGATGTCCTTGAATCTCGAGAACCGTCTGGTCGTCGCGCTGTCCTCGCGGGCGCTGTTTGATTTTGAGGCTGAGAACCGGCTGTTTGATCCAGCCGATGACCGCCCCTACATGCAGTTGCAACTTGATCGGGTGTCGGTCGCAGCCGAAGCGGGCATCGCGCTGCCACTCGTGCGCAAGCTACTCGCATTCAATGATCCTGATCTGCCGGCTGACCAGCGTCGGGTGGAAGTGGTGATCCTCTCCCGCAATGACCCGGCAAGCGGGCTGCGGGTTTTTAATTCAGCGGTTCACCACGGGTTGGGTATCGAGCGGGGTGTCTTCACGCGGGGACGAGCCCCTTGGGCTTACCTTCGCCCACTGCGGGCGGATCTGTTTTTATCGGCCGAGCCGGGCGATGTGCGCGGCGCGTTGGAAGCAGGCTTCGCCGGCGCATTGGTATTCCCGGACTCAGCACGCGCAGCCGGTCGCCACCCCCGCGAAGTTCGGATCGCCTTCGACGGCGACGCTGTCTTGTTCTCGGACGAGGCGGAGCGGGTGTTTCAGGCTCAGGGGCTGGACGCGTTTCAGAACCATGAGTCCGAGCGGGCGGATGAACCCCTCAACCCCGGGCCCTTCAAACCACTTCTTGAAGCGCTCCATCGGTTGCGGGCCGAGCGCGGCGCGACCGAACGTATGGGTATCCGGGTGGCATTGGTCACGGCTCGGAGTGCCCCCGCACATGAACGCGCCATCCGAACCCTCATGCATTGGGGCGTCGATATTGATGAGGCGATGTTCCTGGGCGGACTCGACAAGGGCGAGTTCCTGGCGGAATTCGAGCCCGATTTTTACTTTGACGACCACCCCAAACATGTTGCATCGGCCCGGCTAGTGGGCCCCACGGGCCATGTCATGGCGGGGGCCACCAATCCGGTCGAGGCTTAAAATCGCGCGGCGTTCAGTCGAGGAGCCGCTTAGAAGTCGCGCCCTCCACGAAGCAGACGGCCAGACCGCGGCGTATCGGGCTCAAGGCCTTGCGGACCCACGACACGCGCGCCATTGACCCAAACACCATGAACGCCGAGCGCGGGCGTATCGAGTCGGGCGCCACCACCCGGCAAGTCGTGGACGCGATGCTTTGGTCCCCGACCCACTTGGGCCGGATCAAACAACAACAAGTCCGCCGGCAAACCAATCGCAATCCGACCGCGGTCGCGAAGACCCAGCGCCGCTGCACTGTCGTTGGTGAGACGACGAATCGCATCGGGCAGCGTGATCGCACCGAGCTCGCGAGACCAATGCCCGAGGAGATGAAGGCCGAACCCGGCATCATTAAAGAACGTCAGGTGCGCACCCGCATCGGAGAGTGAAATCAACGAAGCCGGATGCTGAAGGATCCGGGTGACGGCAGCCTCATCGGAATTCAACAACACGGCGCTGAAGACCGTTGCGAGACCTTCCTCGATCGCAAGGTCCAGCATCATATCCAGCGGATCCCGACAGAGTTGAGCTGCGAGATCGGCGATCGTGCGTTGCTCCATCCAGGCGTTGCCCGACCGGGTTACTTCAATCACCTGCACCTTGTCCCATTCCCCGTTGAACAGTCGAAAGGTTGCGGGGCGGGCGATCTCAAGCCGAACCGCTTCTCTGAAAGAGGGCTCAGCGAGTTTCGCAATCAACGCCTCTCCCTTCAGTGGGAGAGCCTCGCGCCAAGACTGCAAGCCTTCGACGGGATACGGGGATTGCAGCGTGAAATCATTGGTCAACGGACAGCACGACACCGCCCCCCACATCGAACGCCCCCGTTGACGCGCGGCTTCGATGGCATCGAGATCGGCAAACACAGCATTCGGATTGGTGGAATTATGCAAAAGCGCAGCAACAATCACAGAACGACCGCTGTCAGCAGCCAATTGCTCCAGGAAATCGACCTTGGTGTGCCCACCCTTGGTCAGCATAAACACACCGCGCCCGGCGTCACGAAGGGCCATCGTGAGGGTATGCAACTCTTGATCGCAAGCCAGTCTCGAGGGCATGGGACGACCGGCTTCGCCGTTGTGCGCGGGCGACGTGCTGGTCGCAAATCCGATCGCGCCAGCGGCGATCCCTTCGTCGACCAAACGGCGCATCGCGGCAATTTCATCGGGGCTCGCAGCCCGTTCAGTGGCGGCATCCCCCATCACCCAGGTGCGCACGGACGAGTGCCCGACAAAAGCCGCAAGATTGATGGCGCTCGATCGGCGATCAAGCAGATCGAGGTACTCGGGGATGGTCTCAAACGACCAGTCGATACCGGCTCGCAACACGTCGAGCGACATCCCTTCAACCTGAGTCAGGTTGCGCATCACCCGATCACGGTCGGCGGGACGGCAAGGTGCAATCGTGAAACCGCAATTGCCGATCACGGCAGTTGTCACGCCGAGCGCGGGCGAGGGAGTGCAGTACGGATCCCAGGTGACCTGAGCGTCATAATGGGTGTGGTTGTCGACAATGCCGGGCATGAGGGCGAGTCCCTCCGCGTCGACAGTCTGTCGCGCCGACGAAGAGCTCAGTGAATCGCCGAGGTCGACGATGACTCCGTCACGTATGCCGACATCACAACGTTGCGCCGGGGTGCCCGTGCCATCGTACACTTGGGCATTCCGAATTTTCAGGTCAAGCATGTCACCCCCTCGGACCGTTGCAGTTTTGGAATCGTAACAATATGTTGCCTGTTCCCACGCTTGTTCGTGACCCCCTGGCCTCCTTGACTTGGCTAGTCCCGGTCGCGCTCCTGTTGCCTGTGCTACCAGGTTGCGCGAACCCAACGCCGAATTCGACTTCGCAGGGTCTGCTCTTTCAGGTCGATGCGGCCCGCGAGTCCCCAGCAGCGACTTCACCAATCGAAGCCCTGGGCCTTTACCGGGACGCCCGGCGCGATCTCGAGGCCGGCGAGCAAGCAGCCGCCATTGCCAAGCTACGTCGGGTTCGACAACTCGACCCGTCCTATCTCGACGCGGCCAACGTGCTTGCTGTCTTGCTGGCCGAAGCCGGAGATCTGACCGGGGCTCTGGCACAGTTGCAGGCAGTACTGGCCATCCGTCCCGATGACGCAGTGGCGACCGCCAACCTCGTGCTGGTTGCCGGACGTCTCGCCGAGCGCCGGAGCAAGGCCGTTGCACTCGCAGCCAACAATCGCGCGGCAGTCACCCCTTCGCCTGCGACCACGTCAGCGGTGCCGCCTTCGTCGATTCGTTCAGCGAACACCGTCGCGCCCGCCCTGGAACCGAGGAATGAAACGGGCAAGGAAACGGCAAGGGTGACATCCAAGGCGACATCCAGGGAGCCAGCGGTTAGCGAGGCCGCGAGCGCCGGAGCAAAAAAAACCAGTGGCGGGGCGACCGCGACGCCGGCCCGGATCGAGTTTCGCAACAGTACGACCGTGAACGGCCTGGCGCGGCGACTCTCCAGACATTGCGCATCGGGTTTGTTCGTTGAGCGGATCCGGATCGCCAACTGGAGCGCCGCGCGGCTCCAGCAGAGCGAAATTCAGTACCGATCGGGTCATGAGGCCGAAGCGAACGAAACGG
Organism: Betaproteobacteria bacterium; assembly: GCA_009925965.1. Classification (GTDB taxonomy): domain Bacteria; phylum Pseudomonadota; class Gammaproteobacteria; order Burkholderiales; family Burkholderiaceae_E; genus RFPW01. The sequence continues at coordinate 2,051 of RFPW01000072.1, read as the reverse complement.
CCCGGCGCCTCGGACTGCCTTCGACTGCCCTGCATGTTCAGTCGGGCTTGAGCGAGGGCATTGACCTGCGAATCCTGATCGGCGCCGACATGACCCGCCACGATCCGCGCGCGGGATGCAGTTCTCCGGCCGAGGGCCCAGCCAGCGGGTCCTCTCCGGCTAGTGCACCGTCCGTTCGAAGCTGAACTGCCCTTCACGCACATCTACCGGGATCACATCTCGCGGCCCGAATTTGCCCTCTAACATGAGGTGGGCGATCGGATTTTCGAGCTTTTGCTGGATTGCCCGTTTCAAGGGCCGGGCGCCATAAAGCGGGTCGAATCCGACTTTCGCGAGTTCATCCAGAGCGGCCTCGGACACGCTGAGCGTCAGATCACGCGCGGCCAGGCGTTTCTCAAGACCAAGCAACTGAATCCGTGCAATCGATCGCAAATGGGCCTGAGCAAGCGCATGAAAGACGACGATCTCGTCGATCCGGTTGATGAATTCGGGCCGGAAATGAGCCCGGACCTCAAGCATCACGGCCTCGCGAATCTGGTCCAGATCGGCTTTGGCGGCTGACAAGCGCTGAATCTCGTGCGCCCCCAGATTGGACGTCATCACGATCACGGTATTGCGGAAATCGACGGTGCGGCCCTGACCATCCGTCATCCGGCCATCGTCGAGAACTTGAAGCAACACGTTGAACACGTCGGCGTGCGCTTTCTCGACCTCATCCAGCAAGATCACGCTGTAGGGCTTACGTCGAACCGCTTCGGTCAGGTAGCCCCCTTCTTCGTAACCGACATATCCCGGTGGCGCACCGATGAGACGGGCAACCGAGTGTTTCTCCATGAACTCGCTCATGTCGATCCGGATCATGCGGTCTTCGCTGTCAAACAAGAACCCGGCCAAGGCCTTGCAAAGCTCGGTCTTGCCGACCCCGGTTGGGCCCAAAAAAAGGAACGATCCGTAGGGACGACTTGGGTCGGATAAGCCCGCACGCGAACGGCGGATGGCGTCGGCCACCATACGGACCGCTTCTTCCTGGCCGACAATGCGCTCGTGCAGCTTTTGCTCCATGCAAAGGAGCTTCTCGCGCTCGCCCTGCAACATCTTCGCGACCGGGATACCGGTTGCGCGCGACACCACTTCGGCGATCTCTTCGGTACCAACCTGAGTTCGTAACAGGCGCGGACGTTCAGTTGGCTTGGCCGCTGAACCATTGAGAGCGGCGCCCGTGCTGACTGCCAAAGAGGTGGAGCTTGAGCTGGAGTACTGGGCCGTTGGGGATGAAGCGCCGGAGGACGTGGGCGCTGCGCCATTCCCCCGCGCAGCGGCCTGCGCGGCATCGGCTGCGCGGACCCGTGCTTCGAGTTCGGGCAGCTTGCCGTACTGGATTTCGGCCACTTTATCGAATTCGCCCTTGCGCTGAAGGTCGACCATTTGCGCGCGCAGTCGCTCAATCTCGACCTTGATTTGCGCGCTCCCCTGGACCGCGGCCTTTTCGGCCTTGAGCCACTCGTCATAGTCGGCGTACTCGCGCTCAAGCCGATGAATTTCCTCTTCGATGAGTTCCATCCGCCGCCGCGAGGCGTCATCGGTCTCTTTGCGGACCGCCTCGCGTTCGATTTTGAGCTGAATGATGCGTCGATCGAGACGGTCCATCACCTCGGGCTTCGAGTCGATTTCCATTTTGATCCGCGCGGCCGCCTCATCGATCAGATCGATGGCCTTGTCCGGAAGAAACCGGTCGGTGATGTAGCGATGCGAGAGTTCAGCCGCTGCCACAATGGCAGGGTCGGTAATCTCGATCCCGTGGTGCAACTCATAGCGCTGTTTGAGGCCACGGAGGATGGCCACAGTCGCTTCCACCGAGGGTTCCTCGACCAGAACCTTCTGAAACCGGCGCTCGAGCGCCGCGTCTTTTTCGATGTACTTGCGATATTCGCTGAGCGTTGTCGCGCCGATACAATGTAATTCGCCTCGCGCGAGCGCGGGTTTGAGCATATTGCCCGCGTCCATCGAGCCTTCGGCCTTGCCCGCACCAACCACGGTGTGGATCTCATCGA
>RFPW01000071.1 GCA_009925965.1 Betaproteobacteria bacterium | reverse complement strand
AGCGCCGCACGATCGCCCAGCATCTGGAAGAACTTATCCTGCAGGGACTCGTTGAGCGGCGCGACGAAAAAACCTTTTTTGTGAGATGAGCAAGGCTTCATGGACGTTCTGATCGCACTGCCGCTTCTGATTAAAGGCGCCCTGTTGGGCATCGTTGAGGGACTGACCGAGTTCTTACCCGTTTCTAGTACGGGGCACCTCATTCTCGTGGGCCACTTGCTGGGTTTTGCGGACGAACGGGCCAAGGTGTTCGAAATCGTCATTCAGTCCGGCGCCATGTTTGCGGTGCTCTGGTACTTTCGAGCGCGCGTCATCAGCGTGTTGAGTGGTCTTGGACGCGCGGGCCCCACGGGTCAGTCATCTCGGCAGTTTGTCATCCATCTCGCGTTGGCCTTTTTGCCTGCGGCCGTTCTTGGCTTGGCCTTCGGATCGGCCATCAAGCGGTCACTCTTTGCCCCCGTCCCTGTCGCCCTCGCGTTTATCGTCGGGGGTCTGGTCATTCTTTGGGTGGAGCGCCGGCAGGCCGCGCGGCTCGCAGCCGGGCAGGGCGGACCGCGAGTCCTCTCAATGGATGGCATGGATTGGCGGGATGCACTCAAGCTCGGGGTTGCGCAGGCGTTTGCGCTGATTCCGGGGACGAGCCGTTCGGGTGCAACGATTATTGGCGGGATGCTGTTTGGGCTCTCGCGGCAAGCTGCGACCGAGTTTTCGTTCTTCCTGGCGATGCCAACCTTAATGGCGGCGGGCGCCTACGATCTCTGGAAAGCCCGTGCTTTGTTGTCGTTCGCGGATCTACCGCTGTTTGCCGTTGGTCTGGGGTTTTCGTTCCTGTCCGCGTTGGCATGCGTTCATTGGCTGATCCGCTTTGTGGCCTCTCACACCTTTACCGTCTTCGCGTGGTATCGAATCGGCTTCGGCGCATTGGTCCTGGCAACCGCGTGGAGCGGGTCAATCGGTTGGACGCTCTGAGCTGGCCCTGAGTTTAGGGACCTTCATTGCGTTCATAGACCAAATCAAAAACCTCATGACCGAGGCGCAGGCCGCGTGACTCAAATCGGGTGAGTGGCCGATAGGCGGGGCGGGGCGCGAAGCCGTCGGGCGTCGTCGACTGGGTGTGCAGAGTCGGGCTTGCGGATAGCACCTCGCGCATGACGGCGGCATACTCCGCCCAGTCTGTCGCGCAATGCAGGGTGCCCCCAGGCTTTAACCGGATTGCGAGTTCTTCCACGAACTCGGGGCGAATCAGTCGGCGCTTGTGGTGTCGGGCTTTGGGCCAGGGGTCCGGAAAGAAAATTTGAATCCGGTTCAGTGTTTCGGCTTGAATCATGTCACGCACCACTTCCATGGCGTCATGCTGAATAATTCTTAGATTCGTCAGATTTTGGTCCGCGATACGACGTAGCAAGGCGCCGCAACCGGCGGTGTAGACCTCGACGCCAAGAAAATCCGTTTCGGGGGAGGCTGCGGCAATCTGTGCCGTGGTTTCGCCCATGCCAAAACCAATCTCCAAGACCCGTGGCGCCTCGCGGCCGAAGATCTCGCCAAGGTCGAGTGGATGGGGCTGCCAAGGCAGACCCCACTTCGGCATCCCGGTTTGCCAGGCCTCGCGCTGGCTCGGTGTGAGGTGCCCGCGGCGGTGAACAAAACTCCGGATATGTGAGGATGGTCCGCCGACCGGGCTGACGGCCGGGTGCTGAAACGAACCCCCGGGGCTCGTGCTAGGATTCATTGAGTTTGCGGGTGTAGTTCAATGGCAGAACGGCGGCTTCCCAAGCCTCAAGCGTGGGTTCGATTCCCATCACCCGCTCCAGACTCAACACTGCCCGCCACCCCTTAGAGCGGCGGTTGAGGCGCAATGGCCTTTCTAAGTTGCTACCTCAGTCGCGGGGCTTGAGTGCGTTTTCGAGCTTGGTCGACATCTTGTTGTAGGCCGAGCGAGCAGGTTGCGCGAGGATCACGCGCTTGCGCCGACCGTCGCTAGGCTCTGGCAACAGGGTTAACCAGCCCATCTGGACAAGGGCGGACAGCCGGCCGTGGAGGTTTGCCACGCTGCCGAGGTCGCGGTGACGGATGACGTCGGCCACGAAAATCTCGCGCTCCTCGAGTTCGGCTCGAGCGACGTATTCCAGAATGTTCTTGGAGGTGGGATCAAGTGTGTCAAATCCCGTCGACTCTTCGACAGTCGCGATGACATTTTTGACGCGGAAAAGGAAATCCTTCAGTTCGGTATTTGAGGCCAATTTGCTCGCCTTGGTTGGAATTTAAATAGATGGGGAATTGTAAGGCTATTTTGAATGGCTTTTCGAGCCCTATGCATGAACGACGTCACTCGGCGGGCACATCGGCGGCGCGACGTGTGGCAAACAATTCCATTCTATAGAGCCTTTCAGTTCGCTGTGATCGATCGCTCGCTCACATTGATGCCTCTTTCGCGAATGAGTTTCCCCTAACGTCAACTCTTGCCAGATCGGGCGGCAAGATGCTGCGGAAGGCCGAGGCCCAAGTGCGGCTCATTTTTGAACCCATTGCGACATCGAAATGGCCGGCAGGATTGAGTTGCAACTGATGGATGGACCTGGCGGCGCTTGAAAGACTGAAGCTCCCTCCAAAGAAGAACAGTCGCAATTACCGGTACTGTAGCGCCCGTGCGCGCCGGACAGACCCTGGACACCTATCTCATGCCCCTTTTCGCAATCACCGTTTTCCTCTCGGCATTTTTGCTTTTTCAGGTTCAGCCGATCGTGGCGAAGATGATCCTGCCCTGGTTTGGCGGGTCCTCGTCGGTCTGGAGCGTTTGTATGGTGTTCTTTCAGGTCGAGCTTCTGCTCGGCTACGCCTACGTGCATGTCCTGCATACAACGTTAAACCTGCGGCGGCAGCTGCAGATTCACGCGGGATTGCTCCTGATCAGCTTGATTGCTCTGCCGGTCGCGGCAAACCCCGAATGGAAGGGAACAGCCCTCGCGCACCCGTCGCTGAATGTTCTTGCGGTCCTTGCGACCGCAGTCGGTGCGCCCTATCTTTTACTCTCAACCACGGGCCCACTGATGCAGGCCTGGTTGGCGCGAGCGGCGGACGCCGGGGGCGTGCAGGCGCAACCGTATCGCCTGTATGCCTTGTCGAATTTGGCCTCTATGCTGGCCTTGCTCACCTATCCGGTGCTGGTTGAGCCGCGGTGGGCGGTGCAGCTGCAGGCGAATTTTTGGTCGCTTGGGTACGCAGGGTTTGTGCTGGCCTGCCTCGGTGTGGTCGCGTTCACCTGGAAAGTGATTCCAGGAACGGTTGAACCGCAGTCCACCGAATCTGCGCCGGTTGCGGGCAAGGCACCGACTTGGGGCGACTGTCTGTTATGGCTCGGGCTCGCGGCGACGGCGTCAATTCTGTTGCTCGCGCTGACCCGTCACATGACACAGGACGTCGCCCCGGTGCCCTTCCTCTGGGTCTTGCCGCTCGGTATCTATCTGCTCAGTTTCATTCTCTGTTTTGATGCGCCGCAGTTCTATCTGCGCCCGATGTACCTGATCTCGTTGCCGTTTGCCTTGATCTGGCTCGACAGCGTCGTTGATATGGTCGGAATGAGTGCGCCCATTCTCGTGGCGCTTTTGAGCATCAGTCTCTTTATTTTTTGTATGGTCTGCCACGGTGAATTGGTCCGGCGTAAACCGCCAGTCCAGTACCTCACTCTTTTTTATCTCATGATCTCCCTGGGGGGAGCGCTTGGCGGCTTACTGGTCGGTCTCGTCGCGCCAGCCGTATTCAACGCGTATTTCGAGCTTCCGATCGGCCTCTTTCTGATGTCGGCCCTGGTGGTCGTCCTCCTATGGCGCGAATACCGGCTACCCATACGAATGCTTCTGGTGGTTGCGTTGATCGTCTACGGAATTCGTCTGGGGACGATCTCGACGGGTTATGTCGATGGCTATCGGGTCGTTGTTCGGAATTTTTACGGTCAACTCCGTATCGATGATCGCGAGGATCAGGTGCTCGGGCCGGTTCGGGCCATGTTTCATGGCCGAATCATTCACGGCGAAGAGGCTCTGGCACCAGCGTTCCAGAATCAGCCCACCTCGTACTATTGTGTTGGGTCAGGCATTGAACGGGTTATTCGGTCTTTACCGACCGAGCCTGCACGCAAAGTAGGTGTAATCGGCTTGGGTGCTGGAACTCTTGCAGCCTACGGGCGCGCGGGCGACGTCATGCGCATTTATGAGATTAATGAACAGGTGCTCGATCTGGCACGCACCGAGTTTAATTATCTGAAACGAAGTCAGGCTGAGATTGTGCCGGTGCTGGGCGATGGGCGGTTGATGCTGGAGCGTGAGCCACCCCAACAGTTTGATCTGCTGGTGCTCGATGCGTTTTCGGGCGATTCGATTCCGACGCATCTGGTCACCCTTGAGGCCATCGAAATCTATCTCCGTCATCTCAAACCAGGTGGCATTCTGGCGTTTCACACCACCAACACGTATCTCGATTTGCGTCCAGTCATGGCCGCGGCCGCCCAGGCGTTTGATCGAAGTGCACTTGCTTTCACGTTCTTGCCGGATGCGCAGTCCCCGTTGTGTCGGCGTTCCGAGTGGACGGTGCTGCAACCCAACGGATCCGCTGAGTCGTCGTCGGTTTCGTCGGCTTCCGCTGTTTCGTCTGTTCCTGACTGGGAACGGTTGCCGGCCAAGCCAACGTTCAAGCCTTGGACCGATAGCTATTCGAATCTGTTGGGGATTTTGCGCTAGGGACTTGGTACAGCTCCGCCTGGCTAAATCAATGTGCTTGCAGCGCCGTTCTGAGGGTTGAACTGAAGGAGTTCTCGACTCCGATGAGCCTGCCCGCATTAATGCCTTTGATGCCGACTCTGCCGGCGTCTGCTCAGCCTAGCGAAGGGCAACCGCCGCTGCCGCCGGTTGAATTGCCCGATGAAATGGCATCGCGCGATTCGGTTGACGGGCGTGGACGCGCAACATTCATCCCCCGGGGCGGAGAATCAGCGCAAACCTCCGATTCGCTTCGCCGTGGGCCGGCGGAATCGTCCGGGCCGCGGTCGCGAGCCATTCCGGTCAACAGAATGACCCAGATGTCAGACGCTGGGGCCGAGTTGACTTCGCGCAAGCGCGGCGTGGTGCTCAGCCCTGCAGGAATTAATCCGCGTTTGCTCGCGATGGCATTCACTCAACCGATCATCCAACGCCTGTTGGGTCAATGGTCCGAGGGCCGAAAGGTGAGCTTGAGTATTCCAGCGAGTCCCGGACTGCCTGAACCGCTTGCCGAAGCGTTGGCGAAAGCCGTATCGCCCGCCCTCTTGAAGGCCATTCTCGCCGTCGGGATGCGCCAGGATGGGGTTGTACTGGCGGGGCAGCCTGCATCGCAAGCCGCTGGCTCTTCGCTGGCTGAATCGAGTCAGCCGAAGCCGTTACTCGCTGCAAGAAGCGGGCCGGCCGCGCTGACAGAGCCAATGGCGCCGATCGCTCCGACAGAGGTCGCTTTGACCGACCATAACAGCGGGGCTGGGCCTATCCCAGCAATCCCGGCGGAGGCCACCCTAAGCACGGGCACCACGGCTACCGAATCGACCGAAGGGAGAGGGGACACTGGAAACCCACCCATCATGGTCAGTCTGACCTTGTTGCCGCTGCCGGTTCAGCCAGATAGGCCGCATGCCGAGCGCGAACCGAACCGAGAACGTGGTGGCCAACAGGACGGCGATTCGGAATCCGGTTTCTCAGGCCTTTCGCGTGTCCGTCAGGTTGGGCGGATGTTGCGTGGACAGGTGGACCTTGGCCCCCGGGGCTTGCTCAATTTTGAGATCCGCAGTCTGAATGGCCGCTTCTCGGTGGCCCTCGGTGCGACGCCGGATCTGGGGGCCGCTGCGAGACCCGGGTTGCCAGTCCTCGAAGAGGCGCTTCACCGGTTGCCGGGTTTTACGGAATTGCACTGGAATGGCTGAGTCCAGAGGAAATCCCCAGCGCGAGCCCCGCAAAGCTGCCGCCTTGCGCTACCGGCCCGGCGATTCGGCGCCGCGCGTCGTTGCACGGGGCGAAGACTGGTTGGCCGAAAAAATCATCGATGAGGCCGTGCGTGCAGGCGTCCCGCTAGCGAACGCTCCGAATTTGGTCAACGCCCTATTACGATGCGAAGTCGATGATCTGATCGCACCAGAGTTATATCGGGTGGTCGCCGAGATCCTCGCCTGGGTCACGACGCTTGAACGCCCTGAGGAGCGTTCTGACGTCTGATTTTAGAACGCGGACGAAAGGACGTGCACGACACGGTTCGCAATATGGGGCCGAGCCTTTGCTGCGTAGGTGGCCATGTGCGGCGCTGCTGCGTGGGCCTGGAGCGCTTCTACGCTAGACCATTTTTCGATCACCATGAACGTGTCAGGGCCGGCAGGCGTCTGAAAGGCGGGGCCGTCCACGGTATCGATCACCGCGCTGTATTCAATGCAACCGTCTTCGGCAAGCACCGCGGGGACGTTGGCGTGAAAGGCTTCGAGGATGGACGCACGTTCGCCAGCTTTGGCGGTGATGATCGCAACGACATGAATCATGGAAAGACTCCAAAAAGTAGACGGAATTGAAATAGGTGAGCCGTTGTTCAGGCGGCTAGATACTGGCGACGATATCGCGGGCCGAGGCTGGTGAGGATCTCATAAGCATTCGTGCCAGCCTCGGTGGCCACCTGATTAATGTCGTGGGCCGAATCAATCAAGTCAACTTGGGCGCCCGGCGTCAATTGGTGTTCGGGCAGTTCGGTGACATCCACGGTGATCGTATCCATTGACACCCGACCAATGAGCGGCGCGGTCTGGCCCATGAATCGGACTATCGCGCGGTTGCTCAGACTACGGAGGTAGCCGTCCGCATAGCCCACCGAAAGGGTAGCCACCCGCGTCGGCCGGCTTGCGCGCCAAGTGTGGTTGTAGCCCACGCGGTCCCCGGGCGCGATTGTGCGGGTTTGGATGATTGGCGCCTGCAGACGGATGACAGGGCGCATCGGGTTGGGTTGATTGGGGACTGGCGCCACGCCGTAGAGCGCTGCTCCAGGGCGTAAGAGGTCGAAATGCCAGGCCGGGCCAAGAAAGATTCCAGACGAATTGGCCAGGCTGCAGCGCAAGCCGGGCCAGCGTTTGCGCGCGATCTGGAATTGCTCGAGCTGAATCCGATTAATGGGGTCTGCGGGATCCTCTGCGCTGACCAGGTGGCTCATCAGCAAGATCGGCTCAACACCGCTCAGACTCGCGGACGCAAAGGCTTCGACATGCAGGGCCTCAAAGTCCCTCGCTTCAAACCCGAGCCGGCGCATTCCTGTGTCGACTTGCAATACTGCGGGGAGGCGCTCGCCGCGCGTATTGGCCAGGTTTGACCAGCGCTGGAGTTGGTCGGGGCTGTTAAGAACGGGGACCAAAGTGTGTTGCGCGCACTCGATTTCAGCGCCGGGTTGCGGACCGTGCAGGACATAGACCGTTGCATCCGGTGGAATCAGAGCCCGTAGTTGAACCCCTTCATGAACGAGTGCGACAAAAAATTCCCGGCAACCCGCCTGGTATAGCGCGGGCGCGACCTCGGCCAGTCCAAGTCCATACGCGTCGGCTTTGACAACGGCGGCGCAGGCGGCGGTGGGAGGGGGCGAACTACCCGCTCGTGCGCCGAGGAATCGCCAGTTTTCGACAATGGCCCCAAGGTCGATGGTGAGGGCGGCGGCGGTAGAATGCTCAATTAACATGGAATTCGACGTGGCAATACCGATCGCAACAGTATGCTTGCGACCGCTTCCAGCCCACGCACAGAACGCTCAAATGCTGCACAAGACTTCTAAGCTCTTGACCCGTAGGCGTTTCCGGACGCTCGCGGTGTTGTTGACCGTGACTCTGGCCTCCTGTGGTCGATTTCAAAGTGGGCCCGAGAAGGCGGTTGAACCTCCGGTCACACTTAGTTTAGGGAGTGAAGACATCCTGGTCGTTGGGCAATCTGAACTTTCGACTGGGCCGATCGTGACGGGTTCGATCCAACCAGAACGCCGGGCTGATCTGCGCGCCGAAGTGTCAGCGGTCGTTATCCGAGTGGCTAAAGAGAACGGGGATCCCGTGCGACGGGGCGAGGTGCTGACGGTGCTCGACGATACTGCGATTCGTGACAGTCTGACCGCTGCCGAAGAGTCTGCGCGCGCCTCGGGACAGTCCCTCGAAAGCGCCGAACGTCAACTGCAGCGTCTGAAATCACTCCAGGCGCAGGGAATGACGTCGACGCAGGCACTCGATGATGCCGAGGTTCGTCGTAACAATGCGCGTAGTGATTGGGTGGCAGCCAAGACACGGATCGTCTCCGCGCGTCAACAACTCGAGCGCACGCAGGTGCGGGCTCCATTCGATGGCGTCGTGAGCGCACGAAAGGCGTCGGCTGGCGATACCGTGCAGATTGGGCGGGAACTGATCCAGGTCATCGATCCAGCCAGCATGCGTTTCGAAGGCTTGGTCGCTGCCGATCAGATGCAGGCACTCAAGCCTGGTCAGGCGGTGTACTTCAAGGTCAATGGTTTTGGCCAGACCGAACTGAACGGCCGGATTCGGCGGATTGATGCCGCGGCAAACGCCGTTTCGCGTCAAGTTGCCGTCATCGTTGATTTTGTTGGCAAGGAACGCCCGCCCATCGTCGGACTGTATGCCGAGGGACGTGTCGATACGCAGACGCGCAAAGCGATCATGCTGGTTGAAGGGGCGCTCGTGCGTGAGGGCGATAAGACCTCGGTTTGGTTGCTCGAGGCCGGCAAGGTCCACAAGCAGCCCGTCGTGTTGGGTGAACGTGACCCGCGCTCGGGCCGATTTGTCATTGCGAGCGGACTCAAGCCCGGCGATCGGGTGCTTCGTAGCCCGGGTAGCCGTGTTTCGGAAGCGCAAGCGTATGCCGAGCGCGCAGCCGTTGCTCCAAGCGTGACCCCCAAGCCCACGTCGGGCGGGCAGTAAACATGTTTCTGTCGACCTTTAGTGTCCGGCGGCCTGTTGCGACCGTGGTAATCCTGATCGCCCTGATGGCGGCGGGTTTGATGGCCCTCAGTAAGCTAAAGGTCAATCAAAACCCTGATATCGATCTGCCCATGCTGGTGGTCGATATCGCGTTCCCGGGCGCATCGCCGGAGACGGTCGAGCGCGAGGTGCTGAACCGGATTGAAAAATCGTTGCTCCGCGTCACCGGTGTCAAGGAGGTGCGATCTTCCGCGAATGAAGGTAATGCCAACCTCCAGCTTATTTTTGATTTCAAGAAGAATCTGACGGAGGCCACGGACGAGATTCGAAATGCGATCGGGACGGTCCGCTACAAGCTACCGACTGAAATGCGCGAACCCGTCATCA